>JAKSUU010000025.1 GCA_024408695.1 Coriobacteriales bacterium
ACCTACAACTTTTTTTTTTTTTTTTCCAGTTAAAGAATGTTTTAATGTTTCAATTATAGGAATGCCTCCACCAACACTTGCTTCAAAGGCGATTTCAGTTTGATTGGCTTCTGCTGCATGAAATAGCTCTTTACCTTTAGTAGAAACAAGTGCTTTATTAGCAGTAACAACGTGTTTGCCTGCATTTAATGCATCCATACAAACATCATAAGCAGCCGTTGTTCCTCCAATAAGTTCAACTACAATATCAATTTCTGGGTCATCAATTATATCTTTGTAGCTAAAGCAAATCTTATCTTCAGATACACCAGCAGCAAGGATACGTTCTTTTGTGCGAGATGTAACTTTAGCTAGTTCTAAACTAACACCAAGTTTATTAGCAAAATCTTTAGTATGCGTCTTTAAAATTTCAATTAAACCTGTGCCAACAGTTCCACAGCCAACAAGACCTAGCTTAATAGTTTTCATCATGCCTCCTAAATCTTAATAAATATCACGTGCGAGTAAATCGCCATAACTTTCGCGTCTAACAATAACACGCATCTTTCCATCTTTAACCATTACAATACCAGGTCGAACCTGTTTATTATAATTACTTGCCATTTCATTGCAATATGCACCCGTGCCTAATACACAGATGATTTCACCCATTTTTGTTTGCTGAAGTGGTGAATTTTTAACAATTACATCTCCACTTTCGCAATGTTTACCAACTACATCGCAAATTGTATCGCGAGGTTGAGTTGCACGATTTACTACAAAAGCTTCGTATTTTGATTCATAAAGTGCTGTACGAATGTTGTCTGTCATGCCACCGTCGACAGCTACATATGTGCAAATTCAAGGAATCGTTTTTACAGAACCTACAGTATACAGTGTGATTCCTGCATTAGATAGAATTGAACGGCCTGGCTCAACAATTAAATGCGGAAGAGGATAGTCATATCGAGCTGCACAATGTTTAACAGCTGATGTAATAACATGGGCATATTCTTCTATACTTGAGTTCTGGTCGTAAATGGTATATTTAATACCAAGACCGCCACCTAGATCAAGATCGCGAGCAACGAAATCAAAATCACGCCTAACATCTTCCATAAATGCAAACATTACCTCAATTGCCTCTTTATAAGAACTAAGTTCAAAAATTTGTGAGCCAATATGGCAATGAAAACCAGTAAGTTCAAGGTTTTCGAGTTCAAGGGCTTCTTTTATAGCTTCATATGCCGCACCATTGCGTATATTAAAACCAAATTTACTGTCTTCATTAGCAGTTTGAATATAAGAATGGGTATCTGCTTCGATGCCTGGACAAATTCGTAAAATTATTTTTTGAACCGCACCTTTTATTTGAGCATAATCATTGATTTTATGCAGCTCTTCAATTGTGTCGACAACAAAACATGCAACGTGAGCATCAATGGCTTCTGCAATTTCTTTGTGCGATTTATTGTTGCCTTGCATAAATATACGCTCTACAGGAAAACTCGCTGCCTTTGCAATTGCAAGTTCTCCTCCACCCGCAACATCAATACCAGCTCCGCATTCTGCAACAATTTTATCCATTACAACGCTGCAGAATGCTTTAGCAGCATAAACTATGCTAGAGTTTTCATATTCTTTTTTAAAACATGACACATATTGCGTTAACTGATGACGAATATGATTTTCATCATAAACATAGAGAGCGGTTTCATGATTTTCAACAATATCGAGCAGATCAATGCCATCAAGTAAAACACGCTGCCCATCCACACTCATAGACATGGGGGCCACGCTTAACAAATCATGAATTGTTAGATTATCAGGAATAACATGTTCTCTATTTGGAGCAATGGACATAAAAACCTCACTTTATAGTTACATTTTATTTGGAGCGCTAACGCCTAAAAGACTAAGGCAACTTTTAAGAACAATCTGAGTTGCTTTTGCTACAACCATTCTTGCCTGAGCAAGTTCTGCCTTTTCGCCAATGATGTGACAGTCTGTATAAAACTTATGAAATTTTTGCGCTAGAGTTTGTGCATAATGCGTGAGTCTAAATGGAGCCATATCGCGTGCGCAACTTTCAACAATTTCGCTAAATTCACTAATTATTTTTGCAAGTTCAAGTTCACTTTCGTGTTGCAATGAAGCTAAACTTGCAAGTTGCAAGTTATCAAAGTCAACAGTTATACCCTCTTGTTCGCATTTATTAAGCATGCTGCAAATGCGTGCATGAGCATATTGAACATAATAAACAGGATTAGAGGAATCTTGTAATTTTGCTTTTTCTATGTCACAATCAATTGCTTGATCGGTTGAATTCATAAGCATCAAAAATCGTGTAGCATCAACACCCACTTCTTCTACTAGCTCTTCAAATGTGACCATCTCCCCTGTTCGTTTGGACATTCTAACAGGCTGTCCATCTCGAAGCAAATTCACAAGTTGACCAATAATTACTTCTGGCTGACCAGGGTGATCAAAAACAGCACCAACAGATTGAATGCGCTTCACATAACCGTGATGGTCGGCACCCAAAATGTCGATACAACGGTCAAAGCCACGGTCAAACTTGTTTTTATGATATGCAATATCTGGAGCAAAATAGGTATATGCACCATCGCTTTTAACAAGCACACGGTCTTTGTCATCGCCAAATTCTGTGGTTTTAAAGAATTTTGCGTTATCGTTTATGTAGATCAAACCGCGACTGTCAATTTCATCGATGGTCAAATCAATTGCATTTTTATCATTTGTATCTTTTTTATAAAGATTAGTTTCGCTAAACCAAACATCAAATTCAAGACCAAAATTACTAAGCACTGTTTTGATTTTGTTTAGAACAATTTCATAGCTTTTTTGTCGAAAATCTGTTATTTGGTCGTCATTATTTAAATCAATGTTAATGACGTTGCCTTCTTTGTAAAAAATCCCGGCAATATCAACAACATAAAGACCACCGTAGCAATCTTTAGGCAGCTCCTCACGATATTTTTGTGAATTTTGATAAATATATTCAATTGCTTCATCTAAAGTCTTGCCGTCATTCACAAGGCTTTGAATTTGCATATAACGATACATTACAGATATCGCAAAAATATTCATCTGATTGCCTGCATCGTTAATGTAGAACTCTCTTGTTACATCAAAGCCACAAAAATCCATTACGCGTGCCAAACTGTCTCCAAGCGATGCCCAACGACCATGCCCTATATGCATAGGACCTGTAGGATTTGCAGAAACAAACTCAATGTCTACCTTTTTGCCTTTTCCAAGGTCTGATTTTGCATACTGTTCACCCTGCCCTACAACATCAAAAAAGGTTTTTTGATGGGCTAAATTGCTTAAAGTAACGTTAATAAAACCAGGACCTGCGATTTCTATCTTTTCTACATACTCGCTTTGAGCAAAATTATCAACTATACCTTCAGCAATTTCACGAGGATTTTTAGACAATGCTTTAGCAAGTCTCAAAGCATCTACACAAGCCCAGTCACCGTGACTCGCATCTTTAGGGCGTTCTATATTTGGATGATATTCGCCTGAATCAAATGCGCTGTTAAACGCATCTTGAAATAAATCTGTAATAATTTGTTTCATGTTAAAGACTATCCTGCAAAGTCAATTAATGTGGCAGCAACTTGTTTTTTACGCGAAAGCACACCTGGCATCCAAGGAGCATCCCCTTTAAGGTCAATATTAAATGCTTGTTCTATAAAAGACAAATCGCCACTGCAGATAAAATAAGATCCTTCTTTAATAATATCGGTAAGCATAAAAAGGCAAACATCATAACCTTTATCCTGCTGTAAAGCATCAATTGCAGTCTTTATTTCGGCACACTTGTTCATCATTTCATCTGCATCAACAGTTTCAAATTGAGCAATCCAAGCCTTTGTTCCGCCAAAATTGAATTCTTTTGAGTCACGACTAATAACATCGGCAATAGGAATCTCGAGGTCGTTTCCGCGACTTTTAAAGATCTTCATACCAAATTCAACTGGATCTAAACCCTGATGTTCGCAAATATGTGCAACGATATCTTTATCATCTTGTGTTGTTGTGGGCGACTTTAAAATAACTGTATCTGTTAAAATTGCACTTAAAAGGCAGGTTGCAATTTCAGCACTTGGATGAATGCCATAAGAAGCATATAGTTGAAAAACAATTGAAGCAGTAGAACCTAAAGGTAAATTCATAAAAAAGATTGGATTTGCGGTTTGCAAATCGGCAATTCTGTGATGATCTACAACTTCTACAACTTCAGCTTTTTCAATGCCATCAACCGCTTGTGCAATTTCATTATGATCAACTAAAATGACCTTTTGACCTTCATCAACGTGGTCGATGAGCATGGGGAGTTCATCATGAACATATTCATCAAAAATCATCTTTGTTTCTAGCGGAGCATCACCCAAACGACAAGCAATATATTCATTGTTTTCATCGACTTGATTTTTGAGGTTTGCGTAAGTATATGCGGCCATACAAGAGTCATTATCTGGATTTTTATGACCTACAACAATAATTTTAGACATGTATTTTCCTTTCAAAATGTGAAAATTTTCGCAATTAATTATTTTATCGCAAATATAGAATATAGTGCGAAGATTTGTTAAAAGCGAGTAAAAATTACGCGATTATCGACAGTCACTCCAAAGATAAAGAACAAACATAACAGTTGCTTTAAGCTTTAGCGTTTTATGATAATTTAACAATTGGTGCATAACCCTTAAGTAAATGTTTAGGCTTTTTGAACTCATCAAATTGGACAGTAATTTGATCTGCCTCAACAGCAGTAACATAGCCGATTCCAAAGGTTTTATGATTTACTTTGTCGCCCACTGCATAAGTTTGGGTAGCTGCACTTGCATATGCATCATCGGCAACCGATGTGTTTTTATTGATATTTGACTGCTGAGATTTCTTTTTACTTGATTTAATCTCATCAATAATTGATGTGTGATAAACTGCAGATGAACTATGTACATTAGGGTTTGATTTTGTATTGCTAGAACCAAATCCGTATGTTGCAGTTGACCTGTCTCCCCTTTTTTCTAGTCCACTAATATTTAAACCGGCACTTCCTACTCCATCAAATTCTACTAGTTGAGCAGGTACTTCAGCTACAAAACGCGAAGGCAAGTTATAAGTTTTATTACCAAATGTTCTTCTTACCTGAGCATAAGTCAAATACAGGCGCTTTCGAGCTCTTGTTACGGCAACAAAAGCAAGGCGTCTTTCTTCTTCTAAACCACCATCATTTATGCTATTTACATGAGGAAATATTGATTCTTCAAGCCCACAGACAAATACATTATCAAATTCAAGGCCTTTAGCGCTATGAACAGTCATAAATGTTACTGCTGAGCTGTCGTCTTCATCAAAATTATCAAGATCTGTTCTTAAAGACAACCATTCCAGGAAATTATGTAAATTAATTTCATTTTCTTGTAAATTACTGAAATCCTTAGGTAAAATTGGATTATCCGGATGCGAATGTTCAGTTACATAATCTGATACTACATTAATAAATTCACTCAAATTTTCTAGACGCGATACGCTATCTCTTTCTTCTTTTTCTTTATAATATGAGCTTAAGTGCGAATTTTTTATGACATAATCAACAAAATCAATTAAAGTTTTAAATTTTTCTTCATTACTTTCTAAAAGCATAAAAAAATCTTTTAGGGATTTTTTGATGATGTCTTTGCATGATGATTGTTCCGCATAAATTTTGGCAGCATCAATAAAACAAATTTGCTTTTCATTCTGTATTTTTTTAATTGCATTTTGTGTAACTTTGCCAATTTTTCGTGCTGGCTTATTTATTACTCTAAGTGCACAAATATCATTTTGTGGATTATCAATAAGTTTTAGATAGGCTATAACATCGCGAATTTCTTCTCGGTCAAAAAAGTTTGTGCCACCAACAATTTTATAAGGAACACCTGCTCGCAAAAACATATCTTCGAGCATGCGTGATTGTGCATTTGTTCTGTAAAAAACCGCAACATCCTTATTTTTAACTCCAAGTTCGTGCAGTTTTTCAATTTGGCTTGCAATGTATCTTGCTTCTTCTCTATCATCACTTGCACTGTAGATTTTAATTTTGTCGCCATCACTCAACGCCGAAAACAAAGTTTTGTTTTTACGATTGATATTATTAGAAATGATAGCATTTGATGCTTTTAAAATGTTATTTGTAGAGCGATAATTTTGCTCAAGATAAATTACTTTTGCATCTTCCCAATCGTTTTCAAACTCTAAAATATTTCGAATATCTGCACCACGCCAAGAGTAAATGGACTGGTCATCATCACCTACAACCATAATGTTTCGATGATATAAAGCAATTTGTTTGGCAATTTCATATTGTGCCAAATTAGTATCTTGATACTCGTCAATCAATACATATTTAAATTGCTTTCCATATTTTTCTGCAACATAAGGGTTTTCTTTAAATAATTTTACAGTTAAAACCAACAAATCGTCAAAATCCAAGCAATTTGAAACTTTGAGCTGCTGCTGATATTGATAATAAATGTCACTAATTATTCCATGATAATAATCACTGGCTTGCTGTGCATAAGTATCTTCATCAATTAAATTATTTTTTGCCTTAGAAATTGCAGTTATAACCGTTTTTTCTGTTATTTGATTTGTAGAAATATTAAGCGTATCCATTGCTTCTTTAATAGCTTTTTTTTTTTTTTTTTCACTATGTATAGAAAAGTTATTATCATAATTTAAATAATTGGCGTAGCGTGGTAAAATCTTTACTAATTTTGGTTGAAAAGTGTTAATCCACATACCGTTGACGTTGTAAGATAGCGCTTTTTCAATTCTTTGTTTCATCTCTTTTGTAGCTTTATTCGTAAAGGTCAAAGCTAAAATATTGCTTGGTGAAACATTTAAATCTTTAACAAGGTGAACAATGCGGTTAGTTAAAACACGGGTTTTACCACTACCCGCACCAGCAATTACGAGTAGTGGACCATTAACATAATTAACTGCTTCAATTTGTCTATCGTTTAGTTTGAATTCGTCTTTTGCCATGTTTAATAAAAATAAGGTCTAAAAAAATTTTATTACAAAAAATAAAACAAAAAATATTAAATTTTAGATGTTAATTTTCAGGCAAAATTTATTGAAATTTCAATAAATTTATTGAAATTGAATAGTAGAGAGAAATTTACTCGCTATAATGACCAAGAAAATCTTTTGTTATTTGTGATTTTGGATTATTGAAAAATTCATACGCCGAGGCCTTTTCTTCAATTTTTCCGTCATTTAGTAAAACTATGGTGTCTCCTACATCACGGGCAAACTGCATTTCGTGAGTTACAACAACCATAGTCATACCGCTTTGTGCAAGTTCTTTCATAACCTGCAACACTTCGCGTACAAGTTCAGGATCCAAAGCAGATGTAGCTTCGTCAAACAAAATTACATGTGGATCCATTGCTAAAGCACGTGCAATAGCTACACGCTGCTGTTGACCACCAGAAAGCTGGCTTGGTAGATAATTTGCTCGACCTTTCATTCCCACAACATCTAAGTTTCTTAGAGCATTTTCTTTGGCCTCTTCTTTTGAACGTTTTAGTACTCTTTGCTGTGCAACCATAACATTTTTAAGAGCATTCATATGCGGAAATAGATTAAATTGCTGAAAAACCATGCCTACTTTAGAACGAAGTTTATTAACATTTACCCCCTTGGAAGTGATGTCATTACCTTCAAAATAAATTTTTCCGCTAGTAACATTTTCAAGGAGATTTAAACAACGTAAATATGTAGATTTACCACAGCCACTAGGACCTAATATTACAACAACTTCCCCTTTATGAATGTCTAAATCGATACCGTTTAATACATTCAATTCACCAAAGCTTTTATGCAAATCGACAGTTTGATATATTACTTCTTTGTTATCCATTTTTCGCCCCATCATTTTGCAAATTTTTATCTTCTTGCAATGTAACTTGTGTTTGCCCTAAAGCTATAGAAGGAGCAATGCTACCATCTATATCACTTTCATCTTTAACGTTAACAGATATATCATTTTCGTCAAGCACATTAACTTGATTATTTGCAGCTTTCGATACATCTAGTTTTCGTTCTAGAACACCTACAAGAGAAGCTAAAGGAATAGTAATTATTAAGTAGAAAAATGCCGCAACAATATAAGGCGTAATGGAACCGGTGGACGCAACAATAGTTTTTGCGTACATAACAACTTCCATAACACCAACAGCAGCAAGTAAAGATGTATCCTTGTATAGCAAGATAAACTCGTTTGTCATTGTAGGAATTACACGACGAATTGTTTGCGGAATAATAATGAAAAACATAGTTTGAAAAGAGCTCATGCCTAAGGAACGTGAAGCTTCTGTTTGACCATCTGGAATTGATTGAATGCCTGCACGGAAAATTTCACATAAATATGCGCCAGAATTCAAAAATAGCATTATAAATCCCAATATAAATGATGGAATTTGAACACCTGCAAGTGGAAGACCAAAAAATGCTACATACAGTTGTAAGAAAAATGGAGTTCCTCGAATTATATTAACGTAAATTGAGCCTATAGCACGGATTAATCTTAATTTTGACATGCGCATAAGTGCAAGTAAAAGACCAAGAGGAATAGCACATGGATAAGCACACAAAACTAACGCAAGCGCTGTAAAAAAGCCTTGCATAACAACAGGAAAAGATGAAACTAAAACCGGAGGATTAAAGAACAGACGCAAAAAATCATTAGAATTCCAGGCTTTTACCCAATCCTGCTCAGACAAGTCTTTTGCAAGTTTGTCGGCAAAAGAAAAACTTTTAACATTAATCTGTAGAAGATCCCTAACTTCAACTATATCGCCGTTGGCTAAATTAACACTTGCTTTAAACATTAATTCTCCACCATTTTGAGGAAAAATAACATTTTGAACTCTTATTTCAAGATAGGCATCTGCTGAAACTTCATTAAGAAATTTTGCAGAAAAATCAAGATTGTCGATACTATATACAGTTTGGATAGGAACTCTTTTTAAATGGTCATTTTCGCCTGGTGTTGTGCCCGAATCATCCATTAGAGTGACAGAAGCATCTTCCTCATTAAAGGTGGTGCCTTCAGGAAACACCAAAGTAAACCCGGTTATTGGTGCAGACTCGTTAGCTTGAAATTCCCAATTAATGCGAGTTTTTTCACCACCTAAAACGTCATTGCCATTGTCTGAATTAGGTCGAGCACTAAAACGTTGTGTTGAAAGAGCCTCTGCGACAAAACATGATGCATATGATCCAAATATTCCAGATGCCAATGCAATGGCAAGTAATACAAGTATTAACTTGAACAAAGCAGATTTTATTGCGCTAGCATAACCCATTTAGTGATTATTTAAATAAATTAAAATTTTAGAACCATTTGGATTGAATGTTATCAATTTTTCCTTCATCTTTAAGTTCTTTAAGAGCTTTGTTAATAGCATCTAAAAGCTCTTTGTTATCTTTTTTAATAGCGATACCATATTCTTCACCAGTGGAGATTGTATCAATTTTTGTCAGTGAAGAATAAGACATCTTTATAAGGTTGCCAACAACTGCATCATTAGAAATCGCAGCAACACATTGAAGAGCAGCAAAACAATCATTAGATGTATCGTAAGCCTGTCTTGTTGCATTTGGGAAATTTTCTTTTACGTAGTCTTCACCAGTTGTACCGGATTGAACAGCAATCATAACACCAGCTTTGTTGAGCTCTGTATTGTAATTTGCTTTGGTGTACTTTTGAGCATCTGCAACAGCAAAACCAAGACCATCTGTATAATAACCGTCAGCAAAATTTACTTGTTCTTTACGCTCTGGATTAATGGTAATTCCACTAATTGCACAATCACATTGACCGCCTGCCGAAACAGCCGGGATAATAGCATCAAACTTTAGGTTTTTGAATTCGACTGAAAGCCCAAGCTTTTGGCCGATAGCTTTCATGACATCCATATCGTAGCCAACAAAATCAGACCCTTCTAAATTAACTAACGACGACATAGACGAGATACTCAGAAGGGTAGAAGCAGGAGAGAGATTCTACTTCTAACCACAGTTCCTTGTCTATGCAATATAGAGAAGGAGAAACAACAATGACTAAATTCAAAATCAATTTCAATTTCCACGATGATGGTTCAGTATTCGTGAACAGCGTAAACGCAGGTACAGTTAAGAACGCAGCTCTGAATGTCAACGTAACTGGACAG
>JAKSUU010000026.1 GCA_024408695.1 Coriobacteriales bacterium
AGATGTGTGATATCGATGTTGAACTCGTAAAAAAAGTTGGTGACTTTGAGGTTTGGAAAGCTATGGAGGCTAGTGATATTGTTATTGGCGGTGAGCAATCAGGTCATGTTATTTATAGAGACATTGCACAAACGGGAGATGGTCTAATTACATTTTTACTTTTGTTAAAAGCAATTATTGCAGCTGGCAGAGATTTTGAAAAAGTTGACCGTATTATGACTGTTTATCCTCAAATTCTAATTAATGTAAAAGTAAAAGATAAGTCTTTGTATGATTCAAATGTAAATATAAAAAAAGCTGTTGAACAGGCAAAATTAGAGCTCGATGGTAGCGGGCGAATTCTTGTTCGTGCAAGTGGCACCGAGCCTTTGATTAGGGTTATGGTAGAAGCTCCATATATGGATGATGCGAAAAAATGCGCGCAAAAAGTAGCCGATGTAATTGAAGAAGAAATTGGCGTTTAGCATTTGTTTCGTGTTAAAATTATCTCATTTCTTATTTTATTCTATAATTGTAAAACTTTAATAATAGGTGTTTGCTATGGATGATAAACAAATAAATCAAACGGCTGAAAGTTTTGAAAAAAAGACTAATCGTATTTCTTGGTCGGGAAAACTTGCCTTTGTATTAGCCTCTGCAGGTTCTGCTATTGGTCTTGGAAACTTATGGAGATTTCCATATTTGGCTGCTAAATATGGAGGATCTTGCTTTCTAATTGTTTACATAATTTTAGGTTTCACCTTTGGCATTTCTTTGCTTTTGCTCGAAACTGCTCTTGGTCGCAAAACGGGTATGAGCGTTATTGAAGCCTTTCAGCACTATGGTAAAAAGTATAAAATAATTGGCATTTTAGGTAGCATTGTTCCATTTATTATTACACCTTACTACTGCGTTATTGGTGGTTGGGTTGTAAAGTACATGTTTTCATATGTTACAGACGGATCTGCTGCTTTAGCAGATGGCGGTGGATATTTTACGAGCTTTATCACCAGCCCTGATTTTTCCTTTGTTTTTATGGGCATTTTCATGCTCGTTACAGTTCTAATTGTTGCATTTGCTAAAAATGGTGCAATTGAAAAAGCTAATTTTATAATGCTGCCTGCACTTTTTGTTATGGCCATTGCAATTACTATTTATATTGCTATGCAACCAGGCGCTGCCGATGGCATCGCATATTATTTGATTCCTGATTTTTCACGCCTTTCCCCAGAATTATTTATTTCTGCTCTTGGTCAAATTTTCTTTAGTTTTTCACTCGCCATGGGCATTATGGTTACTTATGGTTCTTACCTTAACAAAAAAGATAGCCTTACAACATCTTGCGCACAAGTTACAGGTTGCAACATTTTAATTGCTATTCTTGGTGGTTTTATTGTTGTACCTTCAGCATTTGTAGCAATGGGTGGTGCAGAAGCTGTAATGGCAAAGGGTGGTCCAAGCCTTATGTTTGTTACTTTGCCAACCGTATTTGATTCAATGGGTGCGGTGGCGCCGGTCATAGGTTTTGTTTTCTTCTTGTTGGTTTTGTTTGCCGCATTGACCTCATCGATTTCCCTGGTAGAGACCCTTGTGTCTATTCTTGAAGATACCTTAAAGTGGGAGCGCAAGCGGTCAATGATTGTAGTGATAATTTATCTTTTTGTAGTTGGTACATTTGTAAATTCAGGCTACAATTTCTTAAGCTTCATTGCTCCTTTGGGTGAAGGTTCATCCTTGCTTGATTTATTTGATTTTGTATCCAATACAGTTCTTATGCCAATTGTTGCCTTGCTCACTTGTATTTTTGTTGGCTATATTATCAAACCAAAAGAACTTATTGACGAAATTAAAATTTCATCTCCATTCAAACTTGAAAAAGCTTGGGTTGTAATGATTAAATTTGTTTGCCCTGTTCTCGTTGTTATTACTTTAGTTGCTTATGTTGCAGCGCAGTTTGGTTTCTTCTCAATGTAAAGGATGCTAACAATGATATGTCCAAATTGTCAAAAAGAAAACCAAGAGGGATTTAATTTTTGTGAAAACTGTGGATCAGAATTGTCAGGCGCACAAACCAATAATTCTAGTGCTAATCAGGATAATTTAGTTAAAGTTTGCTCTAGTTGTAATTATCAAAATAAGTCATCTGCTAAATATTGCCATAATTGTGGGAATAGCGTAATGGATGTTAATCCGACACTAGAGTCTTTTTCTACTGATAGTGCTACTAATCAAAACTATCCGTATCAAAATTTTCCTAATCAAGACCAAAATTTTAATACTCAAGCTCAAGGGTCAGCCCAAGCATCCGAGCAAGTTTCATCTAACGGGTATGTTCATTATGAAAATAATGGTTCAGGCTCGTTTACCCCTAGTCCAACAAGTATAAATAGGCAAGTTAATCAACGCAACGTTGGACTTTGTATTTTATTTTGCATAATTACTTGTGGTATTTATAACTTGTACTGGATTTATAAGATTGCAGATGATGCAAATATATTAATGGATTCTTATGAACAAGATACATCTGCTGGTATGGTTTTATTGCTTAGCATTGTAACGTGTGGAATATATCTCATTTACTGGGTATACAAAACGGGTAACAAATTTGATATTTATTATGCTAAAAAGAATCCACCTCAAACTCAAAATTTTGCTATGCTTTACCTTATATTGCTAATTTGTTCCTACATTTCTTTTGGGATTTGTGAATTAGTTTGTTTTTGTTTGATGCAAGATCGCATTAACAAAATTGCATGTGGACAATAAACGGTTTTGGGTTTTAGGCTTTTCGCTTATTTATTTGTTGATTTTTAGGATGTATGCTTTTAGATTATGATTTGTTATAAGTGCGGATTTAATAATAAAGAAGATGCAAGATTTTGTTTTTCTTGCGGAGTACCCCTAGATGTGTTTACTACAAGCAATACAAGACGATATTGCAAGGTTTGTGGTGCTAAAATGGGAGATAACCATAAATTTTGTAAGAATTGTGGTGCTAAAGTTTTAGATAAGGACACCTTTAATGGGTCTGCCGGTAATAATTCGGGGCCTGGTGCTAATACTGATAACGCAGGTTTTTCTTGTCCTCACTGCGGTGCACCAACAAGATTAGGGGCGAGTTTTTGTAAGAATTGTGGTATGCAAATTTCTTCTACGTCTCAACCTTCAACAACACAGTTCCCTACGTCTCAACCTTCAACAACACAGTTCCCTACGTCTCAACCTTTTGAGACACCACATCCTATCGGCGCAGGCATGCCAGATTCTCAAAAACCACTAAATGCTACCAAATATAGCAGAGCAAATCTATCTAATAACATTCCCGTTGGTAGAGACGATAAAAGATTAATAATTGATATTAAAGAAAAAGTTGTTGGTAAGGGCTTTAGAAAAAGAGCCCTGCTTAAAAATATAAAGTTAGAAATTGAACAAGGAGAATTTGTTTTAATTTTAGGTGGCTCAGGCGCAGGCAAATCAACTTTTTTTAAAGCCGTTAGGGGTTATAGCCCAGCTAAAGGGTCAATCAAGTATGGCTCTATTGATGTTTATAAAGATTATGAAAAAATTAAATTCCAAATTGGGTATGTACCGCAGGAAAACTTAGTTCGTTTTGATAATACTGTTTACAATACTTTAGTTAATGCCGCATCTATGAAGATGCCATTGGGTTCGCCAGAAGAAGCTCATCAGGGCCGTGCAAGAGATGTCATGAAATCTTTGGGCTTAGAAAAAGTTAGCAATAATCTGGTTGGTAAAGTTTCTGGCGGGCAACTTAGACGCGTTTGCATTGGTGCCGAGCTTGTGGGAGATCCAAATCTTTTCTTTTTAGACGAACCTGATTCTGGTTTGGATGAACCAGTTGCTGCTGGAATCAGACAAGATTTAAAAAAGATAGCAGATTCTGGTAAAACCGTTCTTGCTATTACTCATAGCCCCGATATTGAGGCAAATTTATTTACACGTGTAATTGTCATTGCAAAGTGCGATGATGGTTCTGGTCACTTGCTATTTACTGGTGCTCCAAGAACTTGTCTTGATTTCTTTGAAGTTGACAAATTGTCTGAAATTATGGGTAAAATAAATACTAAAGAAGAAAATGGTGAAGGCCTAGCCGACTTTTTCCTTGAGAAGTGGGAAAATCAGATTGGCAACTAAGTTTTTTGTTATTTTAAAGGATTTTTAAATGGATAAAGATAGAAATGCTGCCTTATTTCAAACAGGAATTTGTTTTAAGCAATTACTAGCAGGCTTTAAAAATACTTATGGTTGGAAGTCATTTATTAGTGTTGCCATTATTGCCTTTTTAATTGTTATAGTTTTGGGAGAGGACACATTTCAAGGCTTTTATGATACAAAAAATGGGGGTTTCGCTCTTGTTTGTGCCTGCATATGGATTGGCATTTTTAGTTCGATAAGAAGCATTTGCAAAGAGCGCGATATCGTAAAGCATGAGTATAGAACTGGTTTAAAGATTGTTTCATACATTTCCGCACATATGATATTCGAATTTATTATTTGTATTATTGACGCGTTGATTATTACTTTAATTGTTTGCAATGCAACATCATCACATTTCCTTGAAGAAGGTGTTATATTTCCTCCGGCAATAGAATTGTTTATTACATTTTTCTTAATTACCTTTAGTTCCGATGCTTTAGGCTTGCTAATTTCTTCTATTGTTTACACAGAAAACACGGCTATGACTGTTATGCCGTTCGCTTTAATTATTCAACTTGTTATGTCGGGTGCTATTTTTAAACTAGAGGGCATTGCCGATACAATTTCTTATTTGACTATCAGCCGGTGGGGGTTAGACGCAATTTGTGCTACATCAAATGTTAATGATATGCCAGAGGCGGTGTTAGATACAAGTCTTGCTCTGTCTGAGTTTTCTGCAACCTTTTCGAACCTCGCAACTTTGTGGGCTATTTTGTTTGCTTTTGCTATTGCTTATGCAATTTTGTCCATAATTATTCTTAGAATTACAATAGATAAATAAGTTTTTCTAATTAGTCAAATTATTGTTTCTTTATTGCTTTCATGTAATATAATATTTTTATGTTAAGCATTTGAGGTTGTTTGTAATGCAGTGTAGTTTTTGTGGTTTTCAAAACACAAAAGGTTCTAGATTTTGTAATTCTTGTGGACAATTGTTAGGAAATTTTGAATCCGGAATTATCTATAAGCCCACATGTAGGGTATGTGGCTCAGTCTTACAAAGTACTTTCAAATTTTGTAATAAATGTGGAGCGAAAGTTCTATTTTTTGATCCTGAGCACATAGATTTACCCGAGCCATTAGTTGCTAAAGATGACTTTAGCGAGGTTATAATTTGTAGTTTTTGTGGGCAAACAATCGATGCAGATGGGAGTTTCTGTAAATATTGCGGAAAAGAACTATCTTTTGATACTAAATCTGAAGAAAAAAGTATTTTAGAAAATAGCGAGTTGAAATGTCCAAAATGTGGAGCTTTCATTGATAGTAGCTTTGTTTTTTGCGAGGAATGTGGTTTTGATTTAAGTTTAGCTGTTCAAGATATAAATAAAGACGAAACTACAGAAAAAACAGTTGAAGTTGATGCTCAGGCAACGGCTCACCCAGAAGACGTTTTTCAGCAACCGCAAGCTTCCGAGTTTGTTCCTCAACAACAAGCGGATGAGTCAGCTCCGCAATCGCAAGCCTCTGAGTCAGCTCCGCAATCGCAAGCCCCTGAGTCAGCACAGCAACCACCAGTCTCTGAACCAGACCCGCCACCACCAGTCTCTGAACCAGACCCGCAACCACCAGTCTCTGAACCAGACCCGCAACCACCAGTCCCCGAGCCTGTACCACAACCACAAGCTCTCGAAACTGCGTTGCAGTCACCAGCCCCTGGGTCGGAACCGCAAACGCCAGCTCCTGAGCTCGTTCAACAACCAGATGTTCCCGAACCCGTTCAACAACAAGCTTCCGAACCCGTCCAACAGTCTTTTGCTTTTCAGCCGATTCAACAAGCTCAAGTCGCTGAATTGTTTAAACAATTGCAATCTAATGAATCCTCAGATCAACTAGAATCCTCTTTTTCTGAAAAGGAGACTGTAAATCTAAATCAAGAATATATTGAATATAAATTACAACAGGGCCTACATGAACAAGTTCAACAAGAAACATCGGATCAAAATCTAAAGAAATTGTGTCCTTCGTGTGGGTCACCAATTCAAGAAGAATATCTATATTGCGATAATTGCGGAACGAAGCTCAGCTAATCGTTTTTATTTAATTATCAGTTGCCTGTTCTTTATCTTCTTTTGATGGTAGGGCAATTATAATCATCATTGTAAGTATAAAAACGGCGCCAATACCATCCCACAAAGTAAGGCTTTTTCCAATTAAGAAAAAGGAAAAAGCTATGGCACTAACTGGCTCTAAAAGACCTATTAAGCTGGCTTTTACAGGTCCAATTTTCTTGACTCCATTCATATAAAACAAATAAGCACAAAATGTCCCAAATACTATTACGCTTGCAAGCATAAATAAAGATTGTGGTGTTATGTTCATTTGTATGTCCCATGGCCTTCCAAATGGAATTATTAATACAGCGGCTAAAAGCATGGACATTCCATTCACAGCAGGAGAGCCATATTTTTTAAGTAACGGAGCAGGGGCAACGTTGTTTCCGGCTAATGCTATTGCCGAAAGCATTCCCCACATAAAACCTATAGGGCTTATTCCTAAAGAGCCAATGTTTCCCTGGCTGGCTATAGAAAATACCCCTAAAAAAGTAAGAATTAGAGCAATTATTTCTTGAACAGTGGGTTTGCGTTTATGAAAAATGCAATTAATTACAACTATAATTACAAGCCCCGCTTCCATTAATAATAGTGCGCTACCGGCTCCAAGTTCTGCAATACAAGACATATAAGAAATTTGCATGAGAATGATTCCAATAATGGCATTAATTAAAACTAGTGCAATTTCTTTTTTGCTTTTAATGACTTTTTTTAAAAAATGGCGATCTTTTGCAAGAGCTATGACCATAAAAATCGAGCCACAAATTATCATTCTAAACGAGGCCAACCATATAACATTGGCGTTAGCAGTGTTTGTCAAATAGCTTACAGCAGTTGCAGAAAATCCCCAACATACAGCACCTATGACCGTGTAAAGAATTCCTATAGTTAAATTTTTATTCATTGAAATAATTTATAGTTACTTAAGTTAGTTTAATTATTGTAAAATAATGTTAAATTATTATTTAAAAAAAATAATGGGTTCTTCAAAAAGCAAAAATAAATATTACAAACAAAAACGCAAAAATAATCATTTTGATACAAATATCTCTAAGAATAACATCGGTCCTCAAGTATCAAACGGTATCATTATCGAAGGAAAACACGCACTTGTTGAAGCTTTAAAATCTGATGCTAATATACAAATCATATATGCCTCAGATAATTTTTTGCGCAACAATTCAATAATTTTTGAAGAAATTTTGCAAAAGAAAATTAAAGTTGAAAACGCAAGCATCGAATATTTGCATGAACTTGCCGACAATAAATCTCATCAAGGCGTTATCGCCAAACTATCAAATTATCAATATCATACTTTAGAAAGCATAATTGAAAAGGCTTCAAGTAAACAAAATTCCCTTATTTTAGCTCTTGATCACATTACCGATAGTGGCAATTTTGGGGCTATTTGTCGAAGTGCAGAGGTTGCTGGTGCTACTTGCGTTATTATCGAAAACGATAGAAGCGTTGGTGTTACTAGTGTAACTTACAAAACTTCTGCCGGAGCATTATTTTATTTGCCTATTGTTCGTGTCGTTAATTTGTCGAGGGCACTTAATGAACTAAAACAAAATAATTATTTTGTATATGGAGCTTCAGAAAAAGCAAAGCTTAAAATTTGGGATGCAAATTTTGCAAATCGTTCAGTTATTGTCTTGGGAAATGAAGAAAAGGGTTTAACAAGTTTAACAGAAAAAAGTTGTGATGAACTTGTTACCATTCCTCAAAAAGGTTCAATTGAATCTTTGAATGTATCTAATGCCGCATCAATTTTATGTTTTGAATTTTTAAGACAAACTAGTTTGGGTTTATAATATTTTTGTATAATTATTTTTAAATTAATATTTTAGGGGAAGGTATTAATCAAATGTCTAATGCGAAAGCAAAAAAGAGCCCATTTATAGTTTTTGGAATTATTTTTTGTGTTGTTTTATTGCTTATATCTTTAAGCTTGATAGGTTATAAAGTTTTTCTTGAATTGATTGATGGACGTGGTGTAGATGTTATTTTAAGTGCTCAAGCAGAGGATTATAGCGATAGTGATTGTACACGTTTTCCAGTTAAGATAACTGGTTCTCAAAAAAACAATAATAAACATGTTAACGAAATTCAATATTTTAATGGAAGTGGTGAAGGCGTTAATTTAAAACCTGGAGATTATAGTTTTGAATTCCCTGGAGGCCCTGTGTCACAGCGTGGTTATTGTTGGACCACAGCTTATAAAATTTCAGGTATTTCTATTCCATCAACTCTTAATCCAGTTTATGTTTATACAGATTTAAAAGATCAAACAATTAAATATGAAAAAAAAGAAATTAAAAATTTAACTGATAAAGAAATTAAAACTTTCAAAAGGGTATCAAATAAAGATAAAGAACGCGTTGTTGTTTATAGAGACATTTTAGGTCCTTCCGAAGACCAAGACGAAGATAAGCAAGGCCAGGATGAACAACAAAAAGAGTATTTTGCTGAAATTACTATAGATTTAGATGGCTGGTGGGTTAGCGAAACAGAAAGCGATCTTTACAATTCTTATAATACATATATGTATTTTGAGGACAATATTTGCCAACAGATTTTCGGCGATTCTTCAAGAAACGATTTTAAAAAAGAAAATACATCTGTCAAATATTGTTTTGCCGACCATGTTGATTCTATTAAAGGTTTAGAGGATTATGGACCTTGTACCATACTTTATATAGATATTCTTGGGCGTAACTATTTTATTCCAGACAATGAAGAATCTTCAATTTACGAGTTTTATTTATCACCCGATGAAGAAAATTATATGTTAAATGATGAGTCTTATTACACACGCTTTACAAGAATTTCAGATTCTGATTCTCGTTATGTTTCGTCATTAAGTGATGCAACTTATACTTATGATGATGCTTTACAGGCAATAGACGATCAAAAAGAAGTTGCAAAACAAGCAGATGCTCTTCTTTTTGAATGCGATGATTTTTATATAGTAAATTATGGCTTAATGGGCGATGCATTAAAGTTTTATGATTATGTTGAACAAGACGATATGAAGTTTTATGAGTATGCTTTTAAAGGGCAATCAAAAAGCGACCCAGATCAAGATACTACATATCATATCGGTTATTTTGTTGTAAGCAATCAAGAAATTTCTTCTGTAATTTTGCCTGGTGACGATTTAGAAAGCGAAGTAATTAAGTTGGCGAAAACATCAAATGGAGATTCTATTTATATTACTGTGACTAATAGAGAAATAATGCAAACATACTCTTTGCAGTTAACAGGAAACGCCGATAGAGCTTGTACATTATTCCAACAATAAAATTCTTTAAGAAAGTTTTTTTGTTTTTACATTTAGCGCTATAGGTTTTTTGCCAACATTTAATTGAATTACATTTTATTTATTTTTTTGTGTGGTCTTGCGTTTGATTTGCGAGTTCAAAATTATTCTTACAAGTTATTTACAAAATCATTTTAATAGGTGTCGTATTTGCTTTTTTGTTATTTTAAAATAAAATTATTAAGGTTAAATTAAATACTTTTCATGTTTTTGAGGAGGAAGTAATGAAAAAATTTAAGACAGAAAGTAAAAAATTATTAGAGTTAATGGCAACTTCTCAC
>JAKSUU010000027.1 GCA_024408695.1 Coriobacteriales bacterium
AAACAAAAACATCAAATTCGGCTAGATTTGCACAATATAAAATTTCATCAGCAGAAAAACGAAAGTTAAGAGGAACCGCTATAGCACCTGTTTTTAAAATGCCAAAATAAATTGGAAGCCACTCAAGGCAATTCATAAGAAGGATTGCAACCTTGTCACCCTTTCCTACGCCCTTTGAAATAAGTAGGTTTGCGAAGCGGTTTGATTTTTCATTGAACACGCGCCAAGAAATTTCACGGCGATATGCCTCTTTATGAGTCTGTTGAATAAGATCAAATTCGCGCCATGTCTTGTAAGAACTTTCCATTAGTTGTGGGTTGACCTCAACCAATGCAATTTCATTTGGTTTGTTGTCTGCATTTCTTCTTAAGTATTCTGTAATTGGCATTTCGAAATTCCTTTCTCGATATTTAATTGTACAATTTTTGCAATACAAGCGAAAATTTTTATCAAAACATCGCAAGCTAAATCGCACGCGAAATATAGTTTTAGTGGTCGGATGGACTGGATTTGAACCAGCGACCCCTTGACCCCCAGTCAAGTGCGCTACCAAACTACGCCACCATCCGACAATAAATATTCAGCTTAATGGAGGGTTTCGCTGAATTTAATGAAAAAGCAACATAAAAAACGTTAAGCAAATTTGACAATCAACATTTCAAAAGCATTGTTAACAATGTTGCTTTTCCCATTTCGCAACAGTAAGGTTACCGTCCCCCAAATGTTGCAAATTAGCCATTAAAAATTGCAAGGGCTTCTTCTACAGTTGCATCGTCAAATGTAATTGCAGAAATCGCCTTGGTTAAACGTGCCGCTTCATCAAGACTGCGCTGATGAATATTACGGCCCGTAGCATTGCCACATGCTCCACCAATATGAATTTGATCATAAAGCTGACTTAAGAATGTTTGAGCGTCAACAGTGGAACCGCCTGCACAAACTAGACCGCAACGCCCACTTGCCGCACTAGCCTGTTTTAGAAGTTCTGCGCTAGTTGCATTATCTGTTGGGGAAGGTGGATTGACCTTAACAAAATCTGCACCAAGACAAAGTGCAACACCAGCTGCGCCCGCAATTAAATCAGCAGCTTTTTCGTCCTTAACAGCCTTGCCACGAGGATAAATCCAAAGAACAACGATTAAGCCCTCTGCGTGTGCTTGCGCAATTAGGTCGCCAGCCTCCATCATCATTTGAGCTTCATATTCGCTACCTAAATAAATTGTATAACCAATACCTACAACGTTCACACCATTATCTCGCATAAGCAACACAGCTTCAAGATCATAAAGTTGTGGAGAATATGGATCGCTTTGGTCGGTCTTTACAAGATTTGTCTTGCTGTTCATTTTTACAAGGTAGTTAATATTAGGATAATCATTAGCATATTGTGAAATTAAACCCTTTTGACCAGCGACCCGCTTCAGCAATTTTAAATAAGTGTTCTGGTTGCGCATCAGACAAATCAATCTTATTTCCGCCATCATAAAAATCTTTATTTAAATGTTCCACTTTTTGATCGCAAGCATAAAGCATTAAATGACCTGAATTTGCAGTAGCTTTAAGATAATTTTCAATATAAGTTTCTGCACTCACACTTGGAACATCGGCAGGAACTTTTACATCACTTGCAGTAATTTTAGGCATAATACATCCTTTCTATAAACATATTATAATTTTAACATTATTTAAATGCTTTTACATAGATTTTAAAAGCGCATTTTATATAAGTTATGTTTTCATATTTAAAGTTGACTTAAGATAATTAGTATGAATAATAAAAGGAAGAGGATATCAAAACCACATTTAAGCTTCTTATTTGCTTAAATAATCAATCAGTTCAGAAAAGGTATAATAGACTGCTTTTTCTCCCGCAGCACCCGTACTATCATTCCAAGCTTTTGAATACGGATATTTTGACTGTGTAAAATCAAAATCCGATTCAACCTTTTGATGATATTCAGACATACTCACATTTTCACCATCATATTTCCAATAAGAGTCTTTTACAGCTTTTCCGTTAATTTCTAAATAATCGCCTTCATGTTCTAAATTAATATTCCCTTTTTCTAAAGTGTAAATATTATGTGCATTGTATCCTGAACGTCCACCATGTGTACAAAACTTTCCCTTGCGTTCTTGGTAATAAATAGTGCTGTAATTAGCTAAATTGCCCCCATAAACGTTGAGTCCAGTAACGGTATTGTTATAACAAGTAAGTAAGGTTAAATTAGGATCAGCTAAACTAGGACCCGTAACATAAATTTCTGGAATATCGTTATCGTCAATATAAATAAGATTATAGCGAGCGTCTTGTCCTTCGGAATAATTATGTTCTTTTAAATACTTAATGTAGGCTGCTTTTGCTTCATCGAGATTTTGCACTGGTTCGCTTTTAGTTTCTTTTTCATTTTTTTCAACCGTCGTAGAGCTTTGATTAGGCGAAAAACATCCTGTTAAGCAAAGCAGAGAACACATAATTGCTAGCAACATAGCCAGGAATAAGATTTTTAGATTATTTCGTTTAAAATTATACATTTTAAGCTCCTAAAAATATAACTTCATTATACTACAAGCAGGTAATGGGCCAATTGCGTTCTTGTATCAAGGGACGCGTATTGATAACCGGCGAAGGAGCAAGAAGGTGATGTTTAAAACTTGCCCGCTTGACACGCACGAGTACATCATCAATTATTTCTCGCTCAATTGTAGGAATGTTTTGTTTTCCTCCATATTCGGCAAGCACATTATCTGCACCTAAAACCTCATACATTGGCATTGCAATTTTTGTTTTACAAATAAGATTTTCAATTTCACTTGCACTTAAACCATATTCAATATGAAGCTTTAAGATAATGTCTAGCACGTCATACTCGGGTAAAATATCGCTATCTTTTGCATTGGGTGAAAGCTCTGCAGACGGTTCCTTGTCAATTATATTTTGAGGAATTTTAGGATTGTCAGTTTCGTCTGCCCAAGAATTATACCAATTTACATAGTCATAAAGTTCGGTTTTATATATTTCGCCAAGTGGAGAGTAAAGTCCACAGGTATCGCCGTAGATTGTTGAAAAACCAACTGCAATTTCACTTTTGTTACTTGTATTTAACATTAACCATGATTTTTCATTTGCAATCGACATCAAATATATGCTACGAACACGCGCTTGCAAGTTTTCGTTCGTACGAGTAGACAAACTTAGATTTTGGGCAAGATGTTCAGGTGCAATATCGCTTGCATCATCGTTTACTTTTAAAGATGTAAGCTCTTGAGACAACATATTGTAGGTCTTGGAAATATCTAAAACAATAGGTTTAACCATAAAGTTTTTACAAAGATTTTTAGCATCATCAAAAGAGGCATCGCTCGAAAATTCTGAAGGCAAAATTACTGGGTGAACATGGTTAGGCCCAAAGGCAAAAATTGCAAGGGATAGCACAACCGCGCTGTCTAGACCTCCACTTAAACCTAAAACCACATCTTCAAAACCATTTTTATTTGCATAATCTTTGAGAGCACAAATCAACACCAGCCTTGTTATCTCCCATTTATTGATTTGCAAATCTAGTGGATCAAAAACAAATTTTGAGTTTGTCTTTGCCAACACCTTACGCGAGCCTGCCCCCAAATGCTCAACTTCTATAAAATTTAGGTCGCTATAATTTTGTGATTGTAAAAAGGATAGGTTTGCCTGAGGGTCGAAAGCAAAAGAAGAGCCATAAAAATAAAATGAATCATTTACACCAACTAAATTGCTTTGAATGTATGTAATGCCAAGTTTTGCAAACTCTGTGCGCATATCTATAATTGATTGCAACTGATCAAAAACCGAAAATACGGCATTTGAATAATTAAAACGAAAGTCTATAACACAGTCGATGTCGAGATTTCCATCTAGCTTATAACGTAAATCTCGTAAAAGTGCATCCGCATCAAGGATAAGCTCAGCATCATCACTTTTTCGAACGAGTAACAAAAAATTACTTTTATCTTTAAATTTTTTTATATGACAAACGTATTCATCTTGCTCGTAATAATTCATGTCGACATTTTGGCTATTAGACATGATTTCAACGTTGCCATTATCAATATAAAGAAGAAGTTTTGCATGACTTGCGTTAATTGGACCGTATTGCGCTGGACCATCTAACATGCCTTCGACAAATTTATCGGTAAATAAAAGAGCAGGCAAAGGACATTTTTCGATAAATTGCGCAAGGGCACCATCGAGACTGATGAGAAAGTCACGGTCGTTTTCAAGGCCAAGCAATGGATAGCCACTTAGGCAATAAGCAGGAAAAACAATAAGTTGAGCCCCATTATCTTTTGCTTTTGTGGCAAAATCTAGCATGACTTTAGAATTATTAGAAAAATCTCCAGGTTTTGAATTGACTTGCGCAACTGCAACTTTCATATTTCCTCTTTTCTAAATAGTAACAAACAAACAGATAACAAAATTTGCTACGACCTGCAAATTGGTACAAAACATGTCAGGTATTATTTATACCATAAATATACATTAATAGTCATTGGCAGCAGGCGAATTCATCCAATCCCTCAAAAACTTGTCATATGTTCCAGCGGCAATATGCTCCTTTGCCTGTGTCATCAAGTTTTGCAAAAAAGCAATATTGTGCATGGACAATAAAATTCCACCAAGCATCTCGCCCGATACAACTAAATGCCTAATGTATGCACGCGAATAATTTTTACAAACATCACACGAACAAAGTGGATCAAGGGGACTAAAGTCGTCTTTATACTTGGCGTTTTTAAGACGCATACGTCCTTCGTGCGAAAAAGCACAGCCCATGCGTCCAGTTCGTGTAGGTAAAACACAATCAAACATATCGACACCAAGGGCAACCGCCTGCACCAAAGTAGTAGGGTTTCCAACACCCATTAAGTAGTGTGGCTTATCTTGTGGCAAAGCAGAGCAAACTTCTCCTAAAGTTTCAAACATAATCTCGTGAGGCTCACCCACGCTATAGCCACCAATTCCATAGCCATCAAAATCTATCTCGCCTAACATCTCGATACTTTGCATGCGTAAATCCAAAAATACACCACCTTGAACAATACCAAACAATGCTTGATCTGTTCTAGTATGAGCAGCCTTGCAACGTCGAGCCCAATTTGCACTTAAAGTTACAGCGTCTTGAACAAAAGTTTTTTCAGCAGGATAAGGTGTGCATTGGTCTAATTGCATCACAATATCAGCACCAATATCTTGAGCAATTTGCATATTATCTTCAGGCGACCAAAAATGACTTGAGCCATCCAAAATACTTTTAAAACTCACACCCTCTTCGTGAAGCTCCAAAGTATCCGCCAAAGAAAAAATTTGAAATCCTCCGCTATCTGTCAAAATTGGTAAATCGCAATTCATAAACTTATGCAGACCACCAGCCTGCGCAATTAACATATGACCTGGTCGCAAATATAGGTGATAAGTATTCGCTAAAATGATTTGCGAATTTAGCGCATGCAACTGATCAATCGTTAAGCCCTTTACAGTAGCAGCGGTTCCTACGGGCATAAAAATTGGTGTTTTTACACATCCATGAGGCGTATGCAAAAGACCTGCTCTCGCTCTAGTTTTTTCGTCTTTATGTAATACTTCAAATTCAAACATAAATATACTTTACAACATGCTAAGTCAAATATCAAAATTAGATCAAAAACATAGCGTCGCCAAAGCTAAAAAATCTATAATTATTTTGTTTGGCAACTTCATAGGCATGCAAAATATTCTCTCGGCCAGAAAAAGCAGAAACTAGCATAACCAAGGTAGAACGAGGGACATGAAAATTTGTAATGATTGCATCCACAACTTTGAATTCGTACCCTGGATAAATATACAGCTTAGTCTGTTCGTGATCAACGGGTGTCACATTGGTAAAGTGACCGCAACAATCAGCATAAGCACTTTCAAGAGAACGCACACTTGTAGTCCCTACAGCAATTACTCTGCCCCCACGAGCCTTAACCTGCGCAATTGCATCAATCACTTCTTGAGAAACACTATAAGTTTCACTGTGCATTACATGATCGAGCGGATTGTCACACTTCAAGGTCCTAAAAGTGTCAAGCCCAACTTCTAAATCGATCTTAGCAATTTCAACACCCTTGGCTTGTGCCATATCCAATAGCTCCTGTGTAAAATGCAAGCCAGCGGTGGGAGCTGCAGCACTATTGGGGGTTTGCGCGTATATGGTTTGATATTTACTCATGTCCCCTTTATACTCTGTAATGTAAGGAGGCAAAGGTGTATTGCCAATTTTATAGAAAACATCTTCTAGACTTAACTCACAGACACTTTCAAAAACAAGCTTACGAGTAGTAGAATCAGCATCAAAAGCACACATGTTAGCCGTGGCTAACTTTTTTTCGTTCTCATCAAAAAATTCTACAACATCGCCTTCATGCAAACGCTTAGCAGGTCTAACCAAGCATTCATGAGTGGCGGTTGGATGATTTCCATCCAACAGTAAAACTTCAATTTTTGCACCCGTACCAGCCTTAACACCAAATAGACGCGCTGGAAAAACTTTTGTAATATTTAAAACAAGCAAATCTCCAGCATGCAAATAATTACAAATATCCCTAAAAATTTTATGCTGAATACAACCATCGCGACCTAACATCATAAGCTTGCAACTATCGCGAGGTTCAGCTGGAGCCTGTGCAATAAATTCTTGCGGTAAATCGTAATCAAAGTCACTTGTTTTCATAAAATTTTGGTGTCTAATAATTAATTCACTAAAATAATATTAAAGCAAATAGCGTTTTGACTTATGGAAAAAGAAAAAATATTACTACATGCTTGTTGCGGAGTTTGTGCTCTTGAGCCTGCACGTTTATTTGTTGAACAGGGAAAAGACTTTGCAATAGACTACACAAACAGCAATATTGCTCCTAAAGAAGAATATGAAAAGCGCAAATTTGCTCTCATTAAATATGTTTGTAAACCTAACAATATCAAATTTATAGAAGGCGAATATAACAACGAACTTTGGAAGCAAAGTGCAGGCCTTGCTCCTGCACCAACTAAGGCACAGCCAAAAAATAAGCTTGGGCTTTGCGATCATCCAAACCCAAACCGTTGCAGAATGTGCTATCGTCAACGCTTTGAAGAGATAGCACACCATGCAAAAATGCTCAACTTCACTCATATTTGCACAACGCTTACAATTAGCCCCTACCAGCTAAAAGATGTAATTTTTGATGAGCTTGAACGCGCCGCAAAAAGCACAAATCTGCAAGCTAAGTTAATTGATTTTTCACCCTATTACCGCGAGGCTACACGAATTTCTAAAGAAAACGGAATGTATAGACAAAACTATTGTGGGTGTATTCCAAGCATCAAAGAGGCTGAAGATACTAGAAGAAAATTACGAGAACTAAAAAAGGCAAAAAAGCAAAATAATATGCTTAAGTCAAACTTAAAGTAATATTAAATTATTAAATAGGCCTTTATAGTTTATGTTAAAATAAATCATCTTTTGTTTTTAGGATAATTATGAAAATCTGTGATAACTGTAATGCTGAAGTAAACGAAAATGAAAAATTTTGCCCAGCCTGTGGCAAGTCTCTTGCTAGGGCCACTAACTCTTTAGACAAAATTTCTGGATATTGGACAGCTACTAATGCTGGAACGCAAGGAAAAACTAAGGATGACTGTAAATTTTTTATTGGTTCTAACTACAAAAACGATAATAGTGTTGAGAAGACTCAGATTAATCACAATAACAATACGCAAAATCAAAACACAAATGTAAAAACAATGAAGTTTTCATCTGCAATCATTGGGTTTATTCTTGCTCTTCTTTTAGGCATATTTATTGGCATAATTACCACAAATATTGTTATTCCTGCAATTGTTGAAGGTCAAACTTACGCTTACTCTTATAATGGCAGTAAGTGGCAACAAAATGAGATTGATGAGGCGGACTACAAGGTTATTTATAACGAAGTCTGCAATGCATGGAAAGCAGATCCAAGCAACTTTTCTGAATTCAAAACTGTTGGAGAATATATGGACTATATGCTAGATTCTGTTAAGTCTGAACTTGAACAATATGGCGACACGCTAAAAAGCACATATGGAATAAGCGATCTTAAATCTTATATGGCATTCTATGCAAAACAGCTTAGCGGTGTCTCAAGTTCCAGCTCAGGCAGTGATTCAGCAACAAACTCCGAGTCATCTAGCTCACAGTCCGGCACTAATTCAAAATAAAAAAGTATTTATTGATATAATTTATTAAATTTAGTTAGGAGAAATTATGAGAGTTTTGAATTTTATTTTAGGTTTACTTGCAATTTTCGCAGGTGTAGTTTGTCTTAGCAATCCAGCAGAAGGATTTATACTTGTCATTTGGCTTTCTGCCATCTTTTTGTTACTTTTTGGCGCCACTTTAATTTTTACTTACTTTAGAAGCAAAAAAATGCAAAGTCAAGGAATTATAGCTACTGGAGCAGGTATCGTTACTTTAATTTTAGGTATTGCTTCGGTCGTTTTAAGCATACTTGCGCTTGTTAACGACAACGCTGGTTATTCCTTCGCTATTGTAGTATTAATTATGTTCAGTGTTTGGCTATTCATTACAGCTATTTCTACAATTGTTATGGGTAACTCTCTTAGAAAAGAAGGTGCAACTGGCACAGGTATTTTTCTAATGGTTTTTGGAATTTTGCTTATCATCCTTGCACTTTGCGCATGCACTTCTCCATTAACTGGCGTATTTGCTATCGGAACAATTATGGCCATTGAACTTATTTTCACCGGCATGAATTTCATTATGACTGCATTTTTACGCGAAGAATAATCTTTTAAATAAATGCAAATTAAAAATGGACTCCATACTGGGGTCCATTTTTTATATTCGGCTTAACCTTAAGTTGAACAGTTGCCCCCGTCTTCAGCAATCAAAGTTGAACAGTTGCCCTCGTCCCTAGTGTTCAATAGTTATATCCAAAATGTCATCAAAAGAAATTTTTGTCTTTTTTACCTGCAAATATTTGTAAACCTCAACTACCTCTACAACAGCACCAATTATTGTTACATAGGCGTCTTTGTCATAATATGTAACTCTTACAATATCACCTTTTTTGAGCTGGCGCAAAACATTTGAAATCTCTAAAATTTCTTCTTCTGTTGCTTCATGTTTTTCACCAGGAACTCTTTCAATTTGACTGACCATGTCATAATAACCACGCAGAGCAGCAAATGGTATAAACTGTGAAGCTCTTTTTATTCTTTCATCATCCATTTTATCCCCTGTGCCCACCAACTTGATCATTGCGCTCGAGCGCCATAGCATTTTCACAAAGTGAATTTGCACGCAAAATAGCGGACTTCCCAAATTTTTCTTTAATTGCGATAACGGTTTTGTTTAATTCAAGTTCTGCATCCATCTTGTCCACATCGCAAAAAATATTATATGTTGCAAAATCTTGAGGAATAACACGGCCAAAACTAAGAGTAATTTTTCTTATTGGAGCATTTGGTATTGTTGTTTCTACATATAAAGCTTCAAGCGCCTTGCGCAATAATTCATGGGATGATGTTGCAATGCTTATAACACGTGTGCCGCCAGTAGAACACTGGCCCCCATAAAAGGCTCCTTGTTTTTTATTAAGATAAACTTTGCCATGCTCTCCAACAAAAGTTTCGTTATTTGCATCGATTTTCGCTTTTTCTAAGGATTGGTCTTGTAAGGCTAAATTTTCTTGCAAGCCTTGTTCATAATTAACATAATCTTGCATATTTACCTCACGCGCATAGCCAATGTAAAGCGCAATCGATTTTGCACAAAGACCTTTAGAGATCATGTCCAAGATTAAG
>JAKSUU010000028.1 GCA_024408695.1 Coriobacteriales bacterium
TCTTTAAATGCCTTAGAAAAACGAACCTGGGATTCTCCATAAAGCACAACAGCTTTACACTTTGATTCGCACGCTTTAACAAGTTCATCAAGGCTTGTATTTTTATCTCTACCACCTAAAAGCAGTACTATAGATTTGTCTGCAAAACCCGTTAGAGCCTGAATAGTTGAATCTACATTTGTAGCCTTAGAATCATTGTAAAAATTAATACCCTTTACAGTAGCAACAAATTCTAGGCGATGTTCTAGCGCTTTAAAAGAAACTAAACCTTTTTTTATAGAAGAAATATCGCAGTCACAAATATATGCTGCTACACTTGCAGCCAAAGAATTAGAAATATTGTGAACGCCAGAAATTTGCAATTCGCTTGCATCACAAATTGCTGATTCAAAAGAATTATCTTTTAAATATAAAGAACCATTTTTACAAAAGGCACATTGACTAAACTCGTCTGAATTTAAGACGAAAATTCTTGTTTTACGTTTTGCGAGTTCATAATACAAATCTTCAAAATTTAATAAATTTTTATCAATAATTGCAACCGAGTTTTCATTTGCATTTTTAAAAACTTTGCACTTGTCATCAATATATTCTTGCATGTTACCATGCCAATTTAAATGATCTGGAGTAATATTTAAAAGAAATGCAATACTTGGTGCAAAATCATAAATACTTGTTAGTTGAAAAGAAGAGGCTTCTACAACTAAATACTCATCTTTTTTTTGGTTTAAAGCAGCACCTGTGGCACATTTACCAATATTTCCACAAGAATACGCTGATTTACCTGAAGAATTTAGGATATGCGTAATTAACGATGTCGTTGTTGTTTTGCCATTTGTGCCAGTAATACAAATCCACCTATCTTTAGAAATTGTATAGGCAAATTCTAACTCACTAATAAGACTTTTGCAAACTCTCATGGCATTTGCATATAGTTTACTAGTTTTAGCTATTCCAGGGCAAATTATACCTGTTTTATAAATTGCGGCATTGTTTGAATTTAAACCTTCCAGTTCGTCTTCATAAAAAATTTTTGAAGCAATATTTTCATAATTGCGGGCTAATTGAATATTAGAATCACAATATTGACCAGGACACACATCAAAATCAATATTTTTGCTTGTAAAATAATCGCATACGCATATTCCACTTTTGCCTAAACCTATAACTAGATAATCTTTTATCATATATGCCCCGATTAAAAACTAAAATATGCAGCAAAACCAATAGCAGCAAAAATTGCACATAATATCCAAAATCTTATTACTACAGTTGTTTCGGACCATCCTTTTTTTTCAAAATGATGATGAATTGGTGTCATTAAAAATATACGTTTACCGGAGCCATATTTCTTTTTTGTATATTTAAAGTATATAACTTGCAAGATTACACTTAACGCTTCGGCAACAAACAAAAATCCAATAATCACACTGAACAATTCAGATTTTGTAATAACACATACAGCGGCAAACATAGCGCCAAGGGCTAAGGAACCAGTATCACCCATGAAAATTTTTGCCGGATAACAGTTGTACCAAATAAAACCTATACAACTTCCTGCAGCGGTGCAACATACAATTGCTACATCTAGCTGATTGTCTGCAAATGCAATAGCACCCATAGCCAGCATGACTAACATTACAGTGCCACCGGCAAGACCATCTAGCCCATCTGTTAAATTAACTGCATTTGAAAATCCAACCATAATAAACATTATTAATATGATGTAAAGCCAAGGAATAATAAATCCGTTATCGCCAATAGGTAAAGTTGTGGTTAAAATGCCAAAATCTAAAGAAATATTTATAAACGGAATTTTTACTAAAGGATCAATTCCAAGAAAATTTACAGCGATTAAACAAAATGCAATACTAATTGAAAATTGAAAAATAAGCTTTTGATAAGGCTTTAATCCCAATGATCTTTTTTGAACAACTTTAGTAATGTCGTCTACAAAACCAATTAAACCTGTTAAAATCAAAACTGCTAAAATACATAACACTTCGAGCGAAAACCTAGTTGTAAAAATAATTGAAATTACTATAACAATTAAAATTACTACTCCACCCATTGTTGGGGTTCCCTGCTTGGATAGATGCCTTTCTGGGCCGTCGGCTCTAATCTGCTGACCAATTTGACGAATTTTCAATACTCTTATCCATAAAGGCATTAATATTAAAGTCAAAACTAAAGAAATAAGCAAACCGGCAAAAATTAAAAACGTAGGGTATCGTGCAAATATGTCTAACATCGATATCATATTAGTCCTCGATCTGTCCTTGCAAACTCAAAGAAATAGTCTCTAATTGCATAAAACGCGAAGCCTTTAATAGCAATAAATCATTAAAACGTAAATTTTTCTTTAAGAATTTGCAGACATCTATTTTGTCATCAAATTGAAAAATTCGATTCTTATCATAACCCGCATCAATAGCGGCTAAAGCATAGTTTTTTGCAAGTGGTCCAATACAAATCAAATAATCAAATGGAAGGCTTGCAAAATGAGCACCGACTTGATAATGAAGTTGATCTTCGTTTTCGCCTAATTCGCCCATGTCACCCAAACAAACGAATTTTTTGCCTTCACACTTCATTTGGTAAAAAGTATCTAAAGAGGCCTTCATAGAATCTGGATTTGCATTATAGGAATCATTAACAATTACGCAACCGCTTAAAGCCTTGTCAATTTGCATTCTTAAGGATGTATTTGATGTATTTTCAATACCGCTTTTAATATCTTCTAAAGAAACACCAAGGTATTTTGCACAAAGAGCGCAGGAGCATGAATTATAAAGATTGTGCTTGCCAGCGATACCCAATTTGATGTTGTTAATATGAGTTTTAGAAGAGTCTAAATTAAAGTTAAGGTCAAAAGTGCACGTTGCATCATCATTAATAACTACATTTTCCCAACTCGCATTAAGTTCAAAATTATCTAAGTTATTTAGACCAAAAGTAAAAATATTAGTGTCTTTACCTGCATTTAAAATAGTTTCGATTGAAAACGCGGTCATATCATTATCTGCATTCAAAAACACAGCTCCACTATCACACAAATTCAAAGCAAGCTCAGTTTTAGCTAGTGCAATATTTTGTCTTGTTCCAAGCAGTTCTAAATGTGAAGATCCAATATTGGTAATAATTCCAATGTTTGGCTTAACATATGAACACAAGTGTTCAATTTGACCGAGACCTCGCATTCCAAGTTCAACAATTAAATATTCACAATCTTTACTTGCGTTTAAAACAGTTTGAACAACTCCATACTCATTGTTTTTATTTTCCGCAGTTCCACAAACCCTATTGCTTTGTTCTAATATACTCATTAAATATTCTTTGGTGGATGTTTTACCGCTAGAACCTGTAATACCTATTACAACTGCATCTAATTGCTGTCTCCAATATGCTGCTAAGTCTTCTAAAACAGATAGAATATCACGATTGACGACTATAATTGGACATAAAAATTCATTAGCTAAATCAAGAGTTTGTTCATTGGGTTTTTTTGTTGCAATAACTGCGCCTGCGCCCTTTAAAATAGCATCTTCAATAAAATTATTGCCATCACTTTTTTGCCCAGGCATGGCAACAAAAATATTGTGCGCTTGAATCTGACGAGAATCCCAAGTAAGACCAACTAAAAACTTGTGAGACTGACAAGAATCACAAAATTCCAGACCGTCACAAATTAATCGTAAACGTGCTAAAGTGATATTAATCATTGTTTAACTTCTTTTCGCCTTTGTCATTTAATGCTTCGTTTATTGCCTCAAAGTCGCTAAAATGAAGCTTTCTATTTCCAATAATTTGATAGTTTTCGTGGCCTTTACCTGCAACTAAAATACAATCAGAACTTTGCGCTTTAGAAATCGCAAATTCTATGGCACTTTTTCTGTCTAGAACACGAAAAACTGTATCTTTATATTTTGCCATACCTTGCAAAATTTGCTCAATTATAGCATTTGGGTCCTCGCTACGAGGATTATCTGATGTAACAATTACTATGTCACTATAATGCTCGGCAACTTGTCCCATAATTGGACGCTTACTAGCATCACGATCGCCACCACATCCAAAAACACATATAATTTTTGCTGGAATGTTAGAAGAATTTTGTTTGTTAGCTTGTTCTAAATCATTGTCTATATTAGATACATCTGAACTTAAAAAAGAATTATCTGAAACTTTGTTGTCTTTTAGTAGATTTGCAAGTAACTTTAAAGATTTTTCTAAGGCATCTGGTGTATGAGCGTAATCTACAAAAATATAAGGATTTTTGTTCACAAGTTGCATGCGACCAGGAACTTGTTTAATATTGCAAAAAGCATTTTTTAGCAAAGCTTCATCACTAATACATAGATATTCACTCATCAAACTTTTAATTATACAAAATGCAAGCATAACATTTTGTATATTAAAATCTCCGATAAGCGGATAATGCAAATAGACAGTATCATCCAAATAATTAAATTTAATCTTTGTTGCACTTAATTCTTTCTTAGAATTTATTAAAATGCAAGAACTCTGTATTTGCGTTTGAACTTCATTTGATGCAGTAAATAGTTTTACTAAATTTTTACTTGCGGCTGATTGCTCCACAAAACTAGCAATTTTTTGACCATATTCATCATCACAACAAATTACACTTTTTTTAAAGCTAAGATTTAATGGATTATTATTTACATTAAACAGGATTTTTTTTGCTTCAAAATACAGCTGCATGTTTTCGTATTAATCTAGGTGATCTTGGCTAAGATTGCTAAAGGCAACACAATGAAAATTAATACAAGCAACCCGTGCTTGACTTAAAGCGTGCGAAGAAACTTCCATTACACAAACTTTGCAGTCATTTTGTAACATCTCATAAAAAATGCGTTGTAATTCCTTTGATTGTGGAGTTGTATTAATGGATGGAATTATACTTTTACCATTATCAATTTCTATGGTTGTAATACTTCCTGTTTTTATTCCCATATTATTTAATACAGATTTGACCACATAGGTGGTTGTCGTTTTACCATTAGTGCCAGTTATACCTAATACTTTAAGTTTTTTAGATGGATGCTCATAAAAATTTGAACTAAGTTTAGCAAGAGCAAATTTGGTGTCTTTTACACAGACTTGAGCGCAATTAATATCTAAATATCTTTCAACAATTAATAAATGAGAACCCTTTTCAACTGCTATGTGTGCAATGTTGTGTGAATCAAAACTTGATCCTTTAATACATACAAACGCACTATCATTAAAATCATCATTAGATTTTGTATTGTATTCAATATTTGTAATATATGCGTTTTCATTATAATAATTATTAAAGGTGGCATCGATACCTTCAAATAATTCTTTACAAGATATTTTTCTTTTCACATGTGTCATACTACTTATTAACAATGTTGTATCGTTCTGACGCAAAATTCATAATATCTGCGAAAACAGGTCCACAAGCAGCTCCACCGTCTATATCACTTTCTGGTTTAGAAATAATTACTAAGCAAACTAAGTTGCTGTTTGTGTTAGCAAGCCATCCAACAAAAGAAGTAATGTAATTTTTAGTTTCATATTTACCTTCGTTGTTTACATATTCTGCAGTTCCAGTTTTACCCGCAATAGAATGACCCTCAACTTTAACGTTTCTTGCAGTCCCATATTCAGTCACAGCCAAAAGAGAAGTCGCAACATCATTGCAGGCACCAGCATCAGCGGCTACAATTGGTTTGCGATACTCTTCCATTTTTGATTCAGATAATTCTTTGTCGTTTGCAATGCTAGTTAAAAAATGAGGAATATGCATGACTCCTCCATTTTTTATTGCACAATAGCCTCGACAAATTTGAATACCAGTTGTTGTCACACCTTGTCCAAATACTATGTTTGCTCTTTGAACATCATCCCAATCTTTTGTTTCTTCAAGTTCCCCATCCCATTCAAAAGGATAATCAACACCAGTTTTATTGCCAAAACCAAAGGAAGAATATGTATCGTAAAGTTTTTGAGCGCCTACCGTTTTTGACATCATATAAGAACCAATGTTAGATGACTGTGCTAAAATTTGAGTAAACGTTAAGCTACCTGCTTCTCTATAATGAGAATCTGTAATCACGGCATCAGCAATTTCTAAAGATGAAGGAACATAAAAGCTTGAATTAATATTTATGTCATCGGTATTTTCTAATACTGAAACTGCGGTAAAACTTTTAAAAGTAGAACCTGGCTCATAATAAGTTGTTATATTAGAAAGTGCACCAACATCAAAACCATGTTTGAGCTTGTTGCCACTTTTAGTGTAGGTCTTGACTTCTGTTGGAGTCTCTTGCGTTGTAGCGTTTATACTGCCATCATCATTTTTTGTAGTATTTCCACCGCTAGAATTTGTGCTTGTCTCTTGGATTTCTTGCAAGCCATAAGAGCAACATGAATAAATTTCGCCTGTATTAGAATCCATAACAATAACAGAACCGTTTTCTGCTTTAAGCCTTTCGACTGCTTCTTTAATGCTATTTTCACATTTCTCTTGTAACTTAATATCCAAAGATGTTGTAATGTCTTTTCCACTAATTGCGGCTATGTCAACCGATGTCTTAGATGCAACTGGCGTTCCATAAACGCCTGCCTCAATTTGTTTTTTTCCATTAGTCCCCTTTAATGTGTCTTCATAGTATTTTTCTAAACCAAAAGTGCCATTATAAACTTCTTTTTCATCTAATGCAACCGTGCCTATGACTTGTTGGCCAATCGTGCCATTAGGATAAATACGCGTTAAATCGTCCTTTAAATATACACCAACAGATTTTTCCTTGAGTTCATCGTATAATTGTTTGCCAAGCTCCTTATTTACATTGCGATGTACATAGACCTCTTTATATACACCTTTATACTTAGGGTCCTGACTAACTATGTCGTAATAATAAGAATAAGAAGTATTATATTTTTGTCCAAAAAATTCAAACAATTTTTTTGATAAACTATCGATGCGCTCTTTCATTAAATCTTGATATTGAGATTCGGAATATTTGCTTCTATCTAATAATTCACCATTTTTACCAGAATACAATTCTGCAAATTTTATATATACGGTATAGGAATCTACACTAGATGCAATTACCTCGCCATTTCGATCGTAAATATTGCCTCTACGTGCATAAACTGTCGATTCTTCGACTTGTCTGTCGTAGGCAAATTCAGAATAAGCCGGACCATTTATTATTTGTTCAATGAATAATTTACCTGTAACTAAAAGAAATAACACACCAAAAAGGATTAAAATTACCCAGAATTTTTTTGATTCAGTATTGCTTCTTTTCTCAGCATTCATATACTTAGTGTGCAATCAAATAGCGCATCTATGCTTTGCTACTATTTATATTGTGCGTTTACAATATTGTTTAATGTTTTTTCTAAAGAAAGACTGCCGTCGTCAAAGGTGCCACTGATTGCTTTTTGTGCAACATTTGGAAGCGTAATATAAACAGGAGCACCCGCCGGTTGCATGCCTAGTTTTGTGCTTTCAGTTTGTATTCTATTGAGTGAAGACAACCTAGCATGCTCAAGTTCTAACTGCTCGCCTTCATATATAGCATCATTAATATCTTTTTGAATGGTTTGTGCGCTTGCCATTTTTAAAGATGTTTGAGTAGAAAGTGATGTACCAATAATAAAACATGCAAAAATTGTTAATGCTATAACAAAACCAAAAATTGCTATTTGAATAAAACCACTATGTATTCTTGTCTCATTTTGAGTGGCAGTATGAACATGATGTTTTTTGTGAGTATCATGTTCTTTATTTTTATTAGGTAGCCTTTCAAAATTTAATTGACGATTATCATCTATATAATCGTAATCATAATCGTAATTATTATATCTTCTTGCAGCTTGAGCCATGTTACTCCTATAGTTTTGTTGCTACTCTAAGTTTTGCGCTATGCGCTCTATTGTTAAATTCAATCTCACTTTCACTTGCAATAATTGCGCGTTTAGTATCTATGCTGATAATCGGCGTATTACCACAAACGCATTTTGGAAAATCAGGTGGACAAGTGCAGGCTTGTGCACTAGCTCTAAAAATATTTTTTACGATTTTGTCTTCGAGCGAATGATAACTAATTACTGCAATTTTGCCATTAGGTGCAAGCCATCTTATTGCACTTTGAAGAGCAGTTTGTAAAGCATCGAGCTCGTGATTAACCTCAATACGAATTGCCTGAAATGTCTTTTTTGCAGGATGCCCTTTTGAACGCCTATATTTTGCAGGAATCGATTGTTTAATAATTTCGACTAGCTCAAATGTAGTATCAATGGATTTTTTTTCTCGGTAAATGCAAATATTATTTGCGATTTGTTTTGCAAATTTTTCTTGATCATATATATGTAGAATTTTGGCAAGTTCATTTTCGTTATATGTGTTCATAATTTGTTTTGTATTTAATTGATTGCTGGACGCGACTTGATTTGCATTCATTCTCATGTCTAAAGGTGCATCGTATCTATAAGAAAAACCACGTGATGCTTCATCAAATTGAAACGAACTTACACCAAGATCAAATAGAATCGCATCTATATATGCAATGTTTAATTCGAGCAAAATTTCATCAAGATTTTCGAAATTGTTTTGGACAAGTTTTGGTTCGTTTTTAAAATGAACTTGTGAAAGTTTTTGGCTTGCACTAGTTAAAGCATCTTCATCTTGGTCAATGCCAATTAAAAGTCCATTTTCTTTTATGATTTCTGCTGCAAGAAAAGAATGCCCTGCACCACCTAATGTTGCATCTACAAAAATAGATGTTGGTTTAAGATTTAAGGCCTTTATACACTCATCTGCTAATACTGGTATATGCCGATATTCAACTTTCAAGTTTCTAATCAACTAAAAACTCATCGAGACTAGGGGTAGACGAAATCTCTTTCTCGTAAGTTTTTGGTTCCCATATTTGTATGTAGTCTTTTGCGCCTACAATAACAACATCTTTGTTAATTTTGCTATACTTGCGATTTCGATCAGATAGTGTAATGCGTCCAACACTATCGATGTTCACGGTTTCTGCTGATGCAGCGAGCTGTGTAGCAAGTTTAATGTCTTCCCATTTGCGTGGATCATAGTTGCTATAAGATTTTCCATCGCTTGAATATTTTTCAAAAAATGAGTTGTACCACTTTTCAAATTCGGATTCTTCATAAACATAGAGAGCACCTTTAAAACCAGGAACAACAATAACTTTATCGGGGAGCTCTTTTCTAAATTTTGAAGGCAAAGAAACCCTGCCCTTTGCATCTACGCTATGTTCATATATATTTAAAAAGCTCATTTTATTTCTCTAAAAAATAATTGCCTCTTTATAAAAAGTAAGCGACTTTCCAGGGGCTGCATTATTGACTACATTTGAACTTCATTTAATGCGGAAAGTCGCTATAAATAATATAGCACACAAAATAAAATTATGCAACATTTTTTTACATTTTTTTTAATAAATGTGGAAATTCTTCCCACACTTGAACAAAATTATAAAAATTTTTACAAAAATTTTGTTATAGGTGCAGGTAGGAATATATTTTCTTGATTTGAATATTTATAACCAAAATGGAAAATCTTTTAAAAAAATAAGAAGAAATTTGCTTATTTTTGAAAATTTTTTAAAAAAATTGAATTATTTGTTTAAAAAAATAGAAACGGAATCGTCATCAGGAGATA
>JAKSUU010000029.1 GCA_024408695.1 Coriobacteriales bacterium
TATTTACGATTACATGACAGGCTTGCAATTTCTTAATTTCATTGGTGATGTTTTTCAAGTTGACCAAGTAGAACGTGAAAGAATTATTCAAGAGCTTGCATTGGAATTTGAAATTGCAGGCGATCTTGACTCTAAAATTGCAGATTACAGTCATGGTATGAAGCAAAAGTTAACAATAATTTCTGCTTGGTTGCACAGCCCAAAACTTATTATTATGGACGAACCTTTTGTTGGCCTTGATCCCAGTAGTTCATTTAAGCTTAAGCAAATGATGCGAAAGCATTGCGATCAAGGAGGCGCTATATTTTTTAGCACGCATGTTCTTGAGGTTGCCGAAAAACTCTGTGATAAAATTGCTATTATCAAGCAGGGCAAACTCATTAAAAGCGGAACGATGGAAGAAGTCAAGGGCGACGAAAGCCTTGAAGAAGTATTTTTGGAGTTGTAATGGGGGTTTGCATTCGGGGCCGTATGCGGACATTATTCTTTGTAAAGAATAATCGCGTTAAAACAAAACGCAAAACCTCATTTTAGGATTAAAATGCTAAAAATCTTAATAAAAAAGCAATTTAGAGAATTATTCTCTCTTTATACAATCCGAAAGAAAAAGTCATCTTCTTTTGGTAGAGCTTTTCTTGCCTTTTTTATCGTTCTTGTTGTGCTGGGTTCAGTTGTGGGGTTTTATGCACTTGCGGTTTTGCTTGGGATGTATACATATGGCACAGAATATAGCTGGGTTCCTTTTTCTATATTTATAATTTCTGCTCTTCTTGTAAGCGTTGTTGTGAATATTTTTATAAGTTCTGGCATGTTGTTTGGTAATAAAGACAACTTGTTACTTTTGTCTTTACCTATAAAACCTCAGCACATAGTGTTGTCGCGCATGTCCGTTTTGTATTTTAATTGCTTTATTTTTACCGGCGCAATTTGGCTTCCCTTGTGTGTAAATTATTGTATTAGTGGCTATGCAAATGCTTTATCAATAATTTCTCAACTTGTAATGCTATTAATTCTGCCAATTATTACTTTAGTTATCTCGAGCGTAATTGGTTGGATTTTTGCTTTTCTATCAAGAAAAAAGGTAGCTAAAACTTTAGTTTCAGTATTGTTGATGGCTGTCCTTCTCGTGTTTTTTATTGGTGTAAGAGTTCTTTCAAATGATTTATTTACGCAGTTAATTCAAGACCCAGCGCCTTATGCTAATGCAGTTATGAGCAATTTTTATCCTTTGTATATTCTTTCTGCTGCTTCTTTTGGTGATTTGATATTTTTAGCAATTTCTATTTTGATGGCGATGATTCCGTTTGCAATTATTTACTATGCGATAAGCAAGAGTTTTATTAAAATAACAACGAGTTCTAAAAAATCGACATCCCGTGTTAAAAAAGGCCATTCGCAAAATTCTGTACACGAAAAATCGCAAAGTTCACAATATAAGAATTCCAATATAACAATCTCTTTGCTTAAAAAAGAATGGAATATGTTTATTACAAATTCAACTTATGTAGTTAATACTGCTATTGGAGTTGTGATTATATTCGCGGGAGCAATTGTTTTGGCATTTTTTGGGAAAGATTTATTTACATTAAATCAAGGTTTTGAACTTATGTATCAAAACATACCTGGTTTTGTGCCTTTGTTTGTGGCAGTAACCATTGGTTTTGTTGGTGGTATGGATTTTATTGATTTTCCAAGCATCTCGCTCGAAGGTCGAAAAAATATTTGGATTTTAAAAACACTTCCAATAGAACCAAAATATATTTTTAGAGGAAAAATTTTGTTGCATATAATTGTTAATCTTATTCCTTCAATTTTTGCAGTTGTGCTCTTAAGTTTTGTTTATCAACTTGCGTTCATAGACGCATTTTTGGTATTTATTTTTGTTGTAACTTTTAATATAGTGACTGCAATGTATGGAATGCGTTTGGGTCTAAAACGTGCAAACCTAGATTGGTATAATGTCACACAACCCATTAAACAAAATATCGGCATATTGTTTTGTATTCTTTTTGTTATCATCGTCCTAATTTTATTTATTATTGTTAGTATAATTTGTGGACCACATATTTCATTAATTGGATTTAGTGTTTTATTTATTTTGCTTAGCCTTTTAATTAAGCTTTGGCTAAGTCGCAAAGGCGCAAAAATATTTATGAGTTTATAATAATTATATGGTCGATACGTTTAAAATAAGTTGTAAAGAGCAATTGCCTGAGCTGGATAAGTTTATCCAAAAGAAGCTTAGAGGTTTTAGCATCCCAAGGTCACAATTTAGCTATATTTGCAAATTAGTTGATACTTTAATTGAGCGCGCTAATGTTATTTGTAAAAATGCAATGGAAATATTTTCTGGCGAGGAAACAAATCAAGATATAGAGTTTGGTGTAGAAGTGCGCACACGCCTTGGAGAAAAATCTATACGTATTAATGCTCCTTGCTTACTTCCTGAAAAATTTAATTTATATTGTGATGAGAATAGTAAAAAAGACATTGTATTAAATAGCAAAAGTCTAATTAGTATAGTTAATAAAGATGGTTCAGGTCAGCTAATAATTACAGTTAAGGCTTCATCATCTTTCGTATTTATTAAAAGTCTTGTAATTATTATCGCTGCCTTGCTCATAGGAAATCTAGGCAGGCTTATTTTGCCGCCTGACCTTGCAGGGGCTTTTACCGATAGTTTTACAGGACCGCTTGTTCAATTGTTTTTAGATGCGGTTACCTTAATCGCAACCCCAGTAACTTTTTTTGCAATAATTTCTACGAGTGCCTTTTTTTACACATTTTTACGTGAAAAAGAATCTGGCAGAACTTTACTTGTAAGGTACCTTTTATCTGCGGCGATAGCAGTAATTGTAGGTAGTTTTTTGTTTTTTATATCTCCTCATCTAGTAGAGTTCAATAGTTTGAGTTCAGATTGCTATGCAGACCCTGCAATTTCAGAAAACATTCCTGATTTTTTTGCTTCTTTAATTCCTAAAAATATTATTGATCCTTTTACAAATGGAAACGCTATACAGCTTTTAGTTTTAGCTATTATAATAGGTGTTGCGGTTGGTGCTTTAAGAGCCACTCAACCTTTTGTTGGTAAATTAATTGATGCAATAAATAGCATCTTTATATATATTCTAGGAATGATTTTTAGACTTGCACCATATGTGTTGTTTTTCTCGGTGTTTAATATTACTCTTAGTATTGGTACAGAATATGTGCTAATGCTTTTGCTTGTGTTTGTATTTATGGTACTAGGAATAATTGTAATTATGCTGATGCGTTTGGTAATTTTAGCTTTTCGTGGTGTAAATATAAAGTGGTTTTTGAAAAAGTACAAGCCATTTATTAAACCGGTATTTTTGACCGGTTCAACAATTGATGCAATTCCGTATAATATAAACACTGCTCAAAAAGAGTTTGGTCTAGATAAAGAATATTTAAATACAACCATTACCTTTTGTGCTCACAATAACATGGACGGAAACTGTTTGTTTTTAGCAATTGTGTGCCAAGTTTTATTTTATATAGCTGGTATAGAGCTTGATGTTGGTGTTATGTTTCTATTGATATTTTTTGCGATTTTGCTTTCTGCAGGTGCGCCTAATCAACCGGGTTCTGGCATTATATGTATGGCTGTAATTTTGCCTTTAATGGGCTTGTCTAACGTGATTATGCTCCCCATTATCTTTTTGGATTTAATTATTGAAAATCTAATTGCTGCGGGTAATAATTTTTGTGATATTGCCACTGTTGTTACACTTGCCAAAAAAGAGGGCAAACTTTAACACTAGGGACGTGCAACACTGAGGCAACACTGGGGGACGGTAACTTTGGAGTTGCATTTTTGGTACAAAATATACCTGATATATTTTGTACCAGTGAAACACCAAGATTACCATTCGCCGAGTACCTCCCGAGTTTTGCATATTCATTATTTTGTGTCTTTCGTTCGCGGGCTGTTAAATGTTATAATATACAAAACTATGTAAGGAGCCAACAATGGCAGATTCAAAACAGTATCCTTCATGCGACTTAGATTATGAAGGCGGACAAGCCTGCGAAGCAACATTTAACGAGTTAAAAGAAGCCATGCAAAAACCAATATATTGGGTTAAGTTCTTTATGCGTCCTTGTTGTCCAGCTCCAGGGATGCATCAGGCAAATTATATGATTGACAAGCTAAAAAGTGAAGTTGATGCTCGCGGGGATTTTAATATACAAGAGCAAACAGAGCTTAAACAGTTAATTGATGGTGGCCTTGAATGGTATAAAAAAACGGGGGTTAGAAAATCTGCCTAAATCGGCATGTATTCTGTTTACACTATCAATATTGGATAAATATTTCTAATAATTCCAAAAACTATATAAATCACGCAAATTATAATAATTGCTGTATTTAAAGCTTTGTTTAGTTTTGCATCTCCAAATCTTATGTATCTATAAGACAAATAAATAATCAAAGCAATAATAAACGGCCCCAAACAAAAAGTGACCGGATTTGCGTTAAAAGCGCTGGTAAAATCACCTGATGCTAGGCAAATAATCATTGTTGTAATGCCACACCCAGGGCATTTAAGTCCAGTAAGTGCGTAAAACGGACAACTAATGCCAAAACCTAAAATTTTTATTATGGCAAAATAAAGTAGCCCTGCGATTAATATTATCGCGGCCCCAAGAGCAAACTTTTTTGCTCGATTAATTATATTGATATTGTTGTCCAAGTTTATTTAAGTAATCTTGCATCAATCCAAAGCAAATAAGCATGCAAATACCACCAGTTAAATAGCTTCCTATCATTAAAATTAAATATAGGATGCCGTAGTTGTCGTTTGATGACACTTGAATTTGTTTGCTGTATGTGTTGAATTTTTCTCCGGTTTTGTATGCCCAGTAAATTAAATAGATTCCGCAAGTTACAATTCCTAAAAGCAAAACCATTCCTGGACCTGTGTCTTGAGTATGGTTGGTAATGATGTTAGTTTCTTGTGCAAGTTTATAAATCCAATATAGTTCATAAATTCCACAAGTGATTATTGAAAAAACAATACAAAGAACAATTGATCGATTTTTAGTCATATAAAGGCCTTTTAAACTAGAGAATTTTCGCTTACATCAAAGTCAAAGTAGGTATTTGGATATGGTTCGTTTTTTAATGTAAAGTGCCACCATTCGTTGTCCATAGGTTTAAAGCCACAAGACATCATAACATTTGCGAGCGTGTAACGATTTATAAGTTGTTCTTGGCTCAAGCCTTCTTTTGCGCCTGGGTGAGAAATAGGCCCAAAATAATCAAAGCAGGAACCCATGTCGAGCTCTTTACCGGTTTTTATATTTACTAGTGTTAGGTCTATAGCGCTCCCGCGACTATGTGTGGATTTTTTTGCGATGTATTCGCGATCAAAAATTTCTTTTTTATTAAGAAGCGGATAAAATGTATTTTTCATTTTATTGTTCGCACTATGTTGCCACTCGCAAAATTGTTTTACTGCTTTTACTGGGCGATAGGCATCAAAAATCTTTATTGTATAACCGCGACTTAAAAATTCTTTATTTGCACTAGCAAGGGCTGAAGCTGCTTCATTTGTTAAAATTGCAATTGGCGAAAGATAACCATTTATTTTTTGACCAACAAAATTGTAAGCTGTGTAATATCGCAGTTCAATTAAGGCTTCTGGAACAACATCTGAAACATTTACAAACTTAGATTTATTGAGTGCTAAGGTTTGAGTATGTTTTTGGCTTTCAGTTACTTTATAACTTGCAACAACACTAAGAGTCGCAAGTCCTGCTGTAGCAGCAACCACCTTACCTATGATGTTTTTAGGTTTATTTTCTTTTTTTTGTTTCTTCATTTTAGCTACCTTTGTTTTTCAGTTAATGTTATATATTTATTTTAGATTAAAATTTCAACATTTATGTCTTTATCTACAAGTTTTGCAAAATCTTGCGGATCTACATCTGGCCCAACTACACTGCCATAGTGTGTAGGAATAGCAGTTTTTGGTTTAATTTTATTTATAAAGGATGCAGCTTTTTTTGCATCAAAGGTGTATGTTCCTCCGATTGGGATAAGTGCGACATCGCATTTTACAGTGAGTGCATCTGGATTTTCATCCATATCACCTGCGACATAATAGCGTGAATTTTCGTGTTCTATGATGTAACCGAGCCAGTTTTTACCCTTTGTGTGAAACGGTTTGATTTTATTATAAGAGTGAATAGCATCAATTTTTAAGCCAGCAATCGTGCAAGTGTCGCCTGGGCAAAGAGCTGTGATGATATTTGCATCTATACCTTCTTTTGTAAGAGAGTCAACACAACTTTTAGGACAAACATAAAGCGTTTTGCTATTTGCAACTTTTATGCAGTCTTTAGGTGAAAAGTGATCGTAATGGTCGTGGGTTATAAAAATTATTTTGGCATCGTGAGTTTCTTGTGTGATTTCAAACGGATCAAAATAATATCCGTCTATGTTTATGGATGAATGTGCATTAATTTTAATCATTATTTGCTCCTAGGATAACTAAAATTATTATACCATGCAAAAATATGCTTATGGTTACAAGGTTTTTTGGCTGGGTTTAAGGTGGTGTATTTTATAATTTTTTCACTTTATTTTTTATGATGTTTTCGCTGGTTCATATGCTTAATTTTATCTTTATTTTCGCGTTTCAGCTTTCTTTTATGATTTTTTAGGCTGGCGAAAAAGCAAATAAATAACAGTTACAATGCAAATGAGTGCGATAGCGGTTGCAAGATTAAATGTGACTTGTCCTATGGCAACCGAACCAATCTGAAATGTGCAAAGCGCAACAACATATGCAAATGTGCATTGATAAGCAATAGTTGCAACAAACCATTTTGTAGATCTTAGTTCTTTTTTAATTGTAGCCATGGCTGCAATGCATGGCGCACAGAGTAGATTAAATAACATAAATGCCATGCCTGCTATAGCTGTGTATTCGGCAGCTAAATTTGCCCAAAGCCCACCGTTTGCGTATAATACTCCAAGCGTGCTAACTAGATTTTCTTTGCCTAAAAAGCCTGCGAGTGTGGCAACGGCGGCTTGCCAGTCTCCAAATCCACAGGGAATAAAAATCCAAGCAATTGCTTTTCCTAAAAATCCTAAAATAGAATTTTCCATATCTTCGACCATGCCAAAAGATCCGTTTTCGATGCCTAGATTAGCTAAAAACCAAATTGCAACGCAGCCAAGTAAAATAATAGTGCCAGCCTGCTTAATAAAATTGTAGGTTCGGGACCAAGACGATCTAAAGAGGTGCATAATTAGTGGAGTTGAATAAGAGATAAGCTATATAATTGAACTTGGTTGATGTAGCAAAAATGGTTTTGTGTGTTTGAGGATTACAGAACTTAAAATTATGGCTGAGATGCCAATAAAATAACAAGAAGGTGCAATGATGGGATTGCCTCCAAAAAGCGATCCACTTATAAGAGCGATTATTGGAAGTTTAGCACTACAGGGCATAAATGTTGTAGTCATAATTGTAAGGCGACGTGAGCTTTCATTTTCAATTGTGCGGGTGGCGAGTATGGCTGGAACACCACAACCTGTTCCAATGAGCATAGGAATAAAGGATTTTCCGTTAAGTCCAAAGCGTCTAAAAATTTTATCGAGAATGAAGGCGACGCGTGCAAGGTATCCGCAATTTTCCAAAATCGCAAGCATAAAAAAAAGCAAAAATATTTGTGGAATAAAACTTAATACCGCACCAACACCTGCAACGATGCCATTTAATACAAGGGACTGCAGCCACTCAGCACATTGAATGGCATTCAAAGCATTTTCCAAAATTACGGGAATGCCAAGTATAAACAAGCCATAATCGCTGGGGTTTGGTTTGAGAGCATTATTACTTTGTGATAAATTGTTTTGCATATCAATATCAAATTGAGGATCATAAGGACCCAGAAAAAAACCATCTCCAAAAAGGCCACTGCTTACCCACTGAGTTGCCGCAGAACCTATGCTAGATACAGCAATAAAGTAGACAATCGCCATAATAATAATAAAAATTGGTATGGCAAAAATTCGATTTAGTAAGATGCGATCAATTTTTTCGCTAACACTGGCAGAGCTTTTTGCATGTTTGTGAACACTTCCAATAAATGAGGTGATGTACATATAGCGTTCATTGGTTATGGTTTCACTGTTTTCTTCGCCAAATTCTGACTTTGCGGCATTTGAAACGATTCTAATTTCTTCTATTTCTTTTATTTGATTTGGTAGTGCAGGGTCGTTTTCAAAGGCTTTAATAGAGAAATAACGTATTAATTCTGTTGGAACGTTAGATGGCAAAAGTCTTTCAATTTGAGCTAAGTAGTTTTCTGTTTTGTGTGAAAATTTTGCTAATTGAGTTTTCTTTTTTTTAGTTGACACTTTTTTGATTGTATCTATTAGGCTTTCTATGCCTTGTTCTTGTTGGCCCGAAACCTTAACAACATCAACAGCAAGTTTTTGAGCGAGCTTTTCTTGGTTGATAAGATAACCACGTTTTGTAACTACATCCATCATATTTAACGCAATAATTATTGGTTTGCCTAGTTCGCATAGTTGTTGAGTCAAATAAAGTCCGCGTTCAAGATTAGTAGCATCAATTACATTTAGGATGATGCCGCATTCTTTGCTGAGTAAAAATTCTCGAGCGAGCAATTCATCATTTACATGAGCAGATAAAGAATATACTCCGGGTAAATCAACAAATTTGATTCTTTTGTCACGCTTGTAGTGGCCTTCTTTTTTTTCTACTGTAACTCCTGGCCAATTTCCAACATACTGGTGCGTTCCGGTTATCGCATTAAAAAGTGTTGTTTGTCCGCAGTTTGGATTTCCAATTAAAGCAACGCGAATTTCTCCAGATAATTTTTCTTGATACTCCTGTTTTTCTTCTTCTTTGGTTAATTCTGGAAGTACCAAATTTTGCTTTAAAGAGCTTTTGCTAGCTACGCTATTTGTTTTATTTGTATCTTTTATTTTCATATATTAGCATTTAAATAAATAAAGTTAGCCAAGGTAAACTTTTTCTTTCAAAATAAAGCGCTTAGATTCTAGCGCATCATCCTCCTCGCTTTTGCTCTATTAAGCCAGTAAATATTTTTGCTTTATTCTTCTAACTCTACAATGATTTGTTGAGCATCTTTTTTAGTTATTGAAAAGTCTGACCCTCTAATAATAATTTCCATGGGATCTCCAAGAGGTGCTAAATTTTTAACGGTTATGCTTGTGCCTTTTGTTAGTCCGATGTCCATAAGATGTCGTTTAGCGTCTGTATCCAAATCTATGGAATGCACCTTTGCGC
>JAKSUU010000003.1 GCA_024408695.1 Coriobacteriales bacterium
TTAAAGAATTTAATAACAAGGTTTATGTTGCAGATGATATGAATGCTGCGATTGAATGCGCTTTTAAGGTTGCAAGCACAAACGACAATATTCTATTGAGCCCGGCATGCGCATCCTTTGATGAGTTTAGTGGTTTTGAACAACGCGGATGTGCATTTAAACAAAAAGTAGCTTGTTTGTTTTAAGTGTTAGATATATGCGCAAAAGTAGCAAAAATAAAGCAAAAACAAAAAAGGACTCTAAGCAAAAAGGACAGGTTCGCCCTGGTGCAGATTATGAACACCCAGACAAACTAGGAATTAATAAAAATGATAAAAAGAAAGATAGCGCGCTTTTCTTTAAAGGTGATTTAAAGAGATACCGCCTTCCAAGATATTTTTTTGTAATATTTATATTTTTACTTACCTGTTTTGGTCTGGTTATGATATTTTCTTCGAGCTCGGGTATTGGAGTAACTAGCGATTCTTCTTCAACTTATACCTTTTTGATATATCAACTTCTTGCAGTATTGCTTGGAAGTGTTATTTGTGTTATAGCCGCTGCAATTCCATATTATTCAAAATTTATGATTAATACAATTCAGGTTTTATCAATTATTTTTATCATAATATTAATTGCCATTATGTTTACACCCGGCGATGATTATGGTGTTAAGCGCAGAATTGAGATTTCATTTTTAGCATTTCAACCATCAGAATTTGCCAAAATTTTAATTGTTTGCATGGCTGCTCAAATTTATATGTATTATTCTAATGGCACTTTCTCTTGGAAAAGGGCTGGAATTTTCTCACTTATCTTTGTATTAGCTCCTCTTTTGCTCATTTTAATAGAACCAGATTTAGGGTCTTTTGCAATTTTATTTGTTGCAATTATTGGTTGTTTAGTATTTTCTGGTTTAAATGTAAAAATAGTCATAATTATTCTTATTGCAATTATTGCGGTTGGATTGATCGCTGTATTTGCTTTGCCTTACACTCAAGAACGTATTGCAACGTTTTTGTCACCAACTACCGACACTTCGGGCAAAGCCTATCAAATAACAAATAGTTATGCTGCTTTTGGTTCCGGTGGTTTTTTTGGAACAGGCATTGGCACTTCAAGGCAAAAATACGGTTGGCAAACACAACCTCATACCGATTTCATATTTTCTATTATTGGCGAAGAGCTAGGATTTATTGGTTGTTTTTGCTTAATTTTACTTTTTGCGGGCTTTATTTTTTGCGGAATAATGATTGCTAAAAATGCAAAAGATAGATACGCAAGTGCTATTGCAGGTGGATTAACCATACTTATTGGTTTTCAGGCTTTTGTAAATATGGGAATGGAAGTAGGATTTTTACCAGTTACTGGCAAAACTCTTCCATTTATTTCATATGGGGCATCTTCCATTGTTTCAACTCTGGGAGCTTGTGGCTTAATTCTATCGGTTTCAATATATTCTAACGAATCGGCAGCTAGTAAGTTAAAACGTGATGAATTTGTTATTATTTCACAAGAAAAAAATCAAAGTGACAATGCTGGAACTAAAAGCAAACAGCCTGCTCCTTCAGCGGGTTTGGTTGGTTCAATTGGTGGTATTTTCACGCGATCAAAGCAAAATAAAGCTTCAGATAATAATCGATACGAAAAACAAACAAAATACAGTAGGCGAAGCAATAATACAAAGGCTAAAAATAAAACAAGTCGAAGGTCTAAAAAAACCTCAAGACCTAGTTTTTATGATGATATAGAAAATTACCAAATGGAAGAATTCGATAGAAATTTTAATAATTCATACTCAGATTATGGTTATGGTACAAAATCTACCAGGTCAAATAGAAGATCTAGTTCGCGTTTGAATACTTCGACTTCAAATAATCGCCTCCCACGTTCTTACCATTCTAAAACACAAAGCGATACATATTTTAGTGATGATTTTGAGTTTGTTCCAGATAGATCATCGCCTACTAAAGACAATCGTGATGCCGATTACAAAAAAAAGAATGGCGATAGCAATTATAAAAGTAGTGTTCCACGTGGACGTTTAAATTATAATTTTTATAATGATGATAAATATAATAAAAATAGATAGACTTGGGGGTTAATGTGTATTTTGTAATTTCTGCTGGCGGAACAGCCGGTCATATAAATCCTGCGATTGCTGTTGCTCTTGAACTCCGAGAACAGGGCCATGAAATTGTGTTTATTGGAAGTGTTGATAGACTAGAATCTAAACTTGCAACCGACCTTGGCTTTGAATTCTATGGTCTGAACGTTAGTGGTTTTAACAAATCAAAACCAATGACCCTTGCTACTTCTTCCGCAAAAATAGCAAAAGCTACTGGTATTGTTAAAGAAATCTTTGTTAAACGCAGGCCCGATGCAGTTATAACTTTTGGTGCTTATGTTTCTGTTGCTGTTGGACGCGCAGCACATTCTTTAAAAATACCTTTGCTTATACACGAACAAAATTCCTTAATTGGCATGGCAAACTCATATTTGGCACGCTTTGCAGACTGCGTTTGTTTAACTTATGAAATTGGTAATAATAAAATTAAATGTAAAAATCCTCCCATAATTATGGGACTTCCTGTGCGTCCTCAAGTTGAAAATGGAGATGCTCAAATTGTAAAAAAAGAGCTCCATATTCCAGACGATGCTTGCGTTCTTCTTGTTTTTGGTGGTTCTTTAGGAGCTCATCATATAAATGAAATTTTCTGTGAACTTAAAAAAGAAATTTTGGCAATTGATAATGTTTATGTTATTCAATCTACAGGTACACAAGATTATAAATATACAAAAGATGAACTAAATTTAACGCAAGATGAACAAAAACGTTGGTTTTTATATGAATATATTGATAACATGGGTGACATGCTTGCAGTCGCCGATTTAGTTGTAAGTCGTGCTGGAGCATCTACTTTAGCCGAAATTGTTTCTACTTGTAAACCAACGATACTAATTCCTTATCCACATGCTCGAAAAGATCACCAAACCTTAAATGCTAAATCTTGCGTTGATGCTGGGGCATCGTTCATGTTCCAAGACACCGAACTTCATGACCCAAAGTTTAAAGATTGCTTATTTGATTTGTTAAATAACAAAGAAAAACGTGAGAAAATGGGTCAGTCTTGCAAAAATCTTTGGGGTGGAGATGCTCGTAGGCAATTTGCAAAACTTATAGTTGACACGGCAAAAGCCCAAAATAGTTGCACTAACTAGATTCCATTAAGTTATATTTTTCATGGGTTTTATTTCTTAAAGCGTCTTTTAGCTTTTATTGTGCTTTATGCTTTAAGAATAAATATAGTATAATTATATGTTTAGAAATAATTGATAAATAATCATGGATATTAAGGCAAATAAAATTCATTTTATTGGTATTGGCGGAGTCGGAATGTCTGCCATTGCAAGTATTGCTGCAAGTAGCGGTTATAAAGTAAGTGGCTCAGATATAAAAAGTTCGTCTCTTACCGATAAATTAGCAGATCAAGGCTTAAAAATTTTTATTGGACACGATGCAAATAACATTGCTAAGGATGTTGACGCAGTTGTTGTTTCTACGGCAATACGTAAAGATAACCCAGAATTTGCATATGCTCAAAAAAATAATATTAATATTTTGCACCGTTCCGAGATGCTTGCCTTGCTTGGAGTGGGCAAAAAAACTCTAGCTTGTACTGGCACCCATGGCAAAACTACTACATCATCTATGCTGGCAACTATCATTGACGGTATAGGTGCAGATCCTACATTTCTAATTGGGGGAACTGTTGGTGCATATAAAACAAATGCCCAATTTGGCCGTGGGGAGTATTATATTGTTGAAGCAGACGAAAGCGATGCTTCTTTTTTAAATTTAGACCCGTATGCTGCTCTTATTACAAATCTGGATGCAGACCATTTAGATCATTATAAAAATTTGGATAATCTTAAATCTACTTTTAAAGAGTTTATTGATAAAGTTCCAAACGATGGCTTAGTTGTTGTTTGCGCAGATGATCAAAATCTGTATGACATCGCTAAAGATTCCAATAAAAAATTCCTGTTTTATGGAGGTCCAGATTGTAAGCATGATTGCAATGCAAACTACAAAATCTTAAAAAAAGATGGCTTTGGATATGAATTTGAAATAAGTTTCGATAATAACAAAACTGTTGTCGTCTCATTGAAAAAGAGCCCTGGTGTTCACAACGTCTTAAATGCGTGTGGTGTTCTTACACTTTGTTATGGACTTGGTATAGATGTTGATCTCGCTGCAAAATATTTGAGCACTTTTGAAGGCGTTAAAAGAAGATTCGAATTTAAAGGCACGGCTTGTGGAGTTAGCGTTTTTGATGATTATGCACATCACCCTACAGAAATCAAAGCTACTATTAAAGCTGTTAAAAATTTGGATTTTAATAATGTTTATGTTGTATTTCAGCCACATAGATATTCTCGTACTCGCGATAATTTAGATGATTATAAAGATGCTTTTGCAGATGCAGATTTTTTATGTTTATTAGATGTTTATGCTGCGGGAGAGGCTCCAATACCTGGCATTAATGGCAAAATTGTCTTAGATACAATTTTGGATTATTCACCGCATTCTCTTTGTGCTTGGATGCCAAATAGAATGAAGGTTGCTCCTTATATTGCTTCTAAGGTTAAAGAAGGCGATATTGTTTTAACAATGGGGGCAGGGGATGTAACATCATATGGTCCTCAGATTTTAGATTATATAAATAAAAGCGCTTAATTTTTATTGTAAAAAATGAAAAAGAAATCTAAGCTAAAAGGTGTTAAGCCACAGCGTAAATCAGTAAAAGCCAAGGCAGCAAAATCATATACCGCAAAAGCGTCCGATTCTAATTATTCTGTTTTTGATGATTCAAGGTCGCAATATTCTAATAATCCGCCTAGGGGATTTACACCTCAAGTTTTAGGTCAGCAAGACTTTAGAGAACAAGACTTTACTCAACAAAATTTCGATAAGCAAAACTTTACCCAGCAAAACTTTCGCTATAAGGATGACGATCGTCCAATTTATGGCAATCAAAATTTCAATAGTCATTTTTCTGATCAACAAAATAGCAATGATTTTAATCGGTCAAATTTTGATTATGACAACTACAGAGATACTTATAATGACTCAGCGCCAAACAATGTTTTTAATACGGTTTTGAGTGGGTCATCAAATGAATATAATGAAAGAGTTCATAAAACAACTGTTAAGTCAGCACGTCGCGAGCAACGTTTCAAAAAGGCAAAAAATAAATTACGCAATAAACTTTTAATAATAGCTTTAATTGTTCTATGTGTTTTAGCATTAATTTTTGGCGGAGTTTTTGTATATAGATCTCCGTTATTTGCTGTGGAAAATGTAGAAGTTACAGGTGTTTCACATTTAACAAACGAAGAAATTACTCAACTTGCAGCGGTTCCAAACGATTCTACATTACTAAGAATTGATGCAGATGGAATATGCAAAAGGCTGCAAACTCATGCTTGGATTCAATCGGCAACAATACATCGTAATTTTCCAAACACTATTACCATTGAAATTGTTGAACGAAGTCCCGCGGCAACAGTTAAAGTAAATGCAAATTCTACATGGGTAATTTCAAACGATGGAATATGGCTTAGTGCAGCTACAAACGATGACATTGAATCTTTAAGAAAGATAATTGATGTAGATGCAACTATTGCTACACCATCAAGCGGTGTAAGTTGCAAAGATGAAGGTGTTTTAAACGCCATAGATATTTTTGCAGGCTTAAGTACAGATTTTGTATCACAAATAGATAGTATTTCTGCGCCTAGCGCATCTAAGACTCAGCTGAATCTTAAAAATGGTGTTGTTGTTGCTTTTGGAGATGCTACCGAAATTGAGCTTAAAGAATCTGTTATTAAAGAATTAATGGCTCAAAATGAAGGAAAAATTTCTTATATTAATGTGCGTATTCCATCTAGACCAATTTTTAGGTCTAAATAATTTAAGTGAATAGACTATGAAAACGATTTTTATTATTGGAAAAATTGGTTCAGGAAAAACTCAATTATGTTCTGTTTTTTCTGATTACAATGCCTTTATCATTAATTGTGATGCTTTAGGCCATGATGTTTTGCAAGATAAAGAGATTGTCACAAAACTTATAAAGCATTTTGGTGATACAATTTTGAAAAAAAACGGCCCATTTGGCGAAAACGAGATTTCTCGCTCTAATTTAGCTAAAATCGTTTTCGCAAATGAAGACTACATAATGGTGCTTAATTCTATTATGATTCCAGCCATAAAAGAGGAGCTTTTAGAGCAGATTTCGCTTACTAAAAAAGGAATGCTTTTTGATTTTTGTGTATGTGAGATTCCAGTCTTTGATCAGTGCCTCGACATAGCAAATTTAGCTAATGAAATTATTTATATTAAATCATCAAAAACAGATTGTATAAATCGATGTGTTAAGCGTGGCATGAGCTATGACGATGCTATAGCTCGCTGGGATTTACAAGCATCAGAAGAATTATTTGAGCAATACGCAACTTTGATTTTTGAAAATAATGGTAGCTTAAATAACATTGAAAACTTTGTAAACGACTACGTTTTAAGAAATTCTTAATTTAGGCTTAGCTTATGGGTGCGCAAATAAATTTAGATGAATTTAAAAATAAGTCGGCTAATAAATTTGAGATTCATTCTCCTTATGAGATGTCTGGAGACCAGCCTTTGGCTGTAGCTTCTTTGGTGGAGGGTCTAAAAAAGGGTTTGCGCTATCAAACATTGCTTGGAGTTACAGGAAGCGGTAAAACCTTTACCATGGCAAATGTTATTGAACAAATGAATATGCCTACTTTAGTTATTGCACCAAATAAGACTTTGGCAGCTCAACTTGCTGCCGAGCTAAAGGAGTTTTTTCCAAATAATGTTGTGGTTTATTTTGTTAGTTATTACGACTATTATCAACCCGAAGCTTATGTTCCTCAAACAGATACCTTTATAGAAAAAGATGCAAGTATAAATGAGGAAGTGGAAAAGTTGCGCCATGCAGCGACATCGGCGCTGCTTACTCGACGCGATGTTGTGGTTGTTGCAAGCGTTTCTTGTATTTATGGAATTGGCTCACCTAAAAATTACATGTCGATGTCAATATTTTTAAGCGTTGGTCAAACGGTCGATCGAAATGATTTAATTAAGCAGTTAATCGATATTCAATATGATCGCAACGAACTTGACCTTGAGCGTGGATGTTTTAGGGTCCGTGGCGAATATGTAGATATTTATCCACCTTATGCAGATAACGTGTTTAGAATTGGTTTTTTTTTTGTTGTTGTAGAGTCAATTAGCGAGGTTAATCCTATTACTTTAGATGAGATTATGAGTTATGATTCAATTCCAATTTGGCCAGCTTCGCACTATGTTGCAAGTCATAGCGATATAAGTCATGCGATTTCAACAATAGAAGATGAGCTAGGGCAACGTTTGCGCCAGCTAAAGAGTGAAAACAAATTACTTGAAGCCCAACGTTTAGAACAACGCACTTCTTATGATTTGGAAATGCTTATGACTATGGGTTTTTGTAGTGGTATAGAAAATTATTCTATGCACCTAGATGGCAGAAAGCCTGGAGAGCCACCTTATACGCTGCTAGATTACTTTGGCGGTAAAGATTTTTTGACTATTGTTGATGAAAGCCATGTTAGTATTCCTCAATTTCGGGGTATGTATGAGGGTGACAGGTCACGCAAAGTTACTCTGGTAGAGCATGGTTTTCGCCTGCCTTCTGCTTTAGATAATCGTCCACTTAGATTTGATGAGTTCGAAATGCGCGTTCCACAATTTGTTTATGTTAGTGCCACGCCAGGGGATTACGAACAACGTGTTTCGGATGCTGTCGTGGAGCAGATTATTCGCCCTACAGGTTTGCTTGACCCCCAGATTGACCTTCGTTCAACTAAAAATCAAATTGACGATCTGATTAGCGAAGTCAAGGAATGTACCGATGCTGGAGGTCGTGTTTTAGTAACAACTCTTACAAAAAAAATGGCAGAAGAGTTAACGGATTATCTATTAGATAACGAGGTCAAAGCCCGTTATTTGCACAGTGATATTGGCACCATTGAGCGTGTGGAAATTTTGAACGATTTACGTGCAGGAAAATTTGATGTTTTGGTTGGTATTAATTTGCTTCGCGAGGGGCTTGATTTGCCAGAGGTTGAACTTGTATGCATTTTAGATGCAGACAAAGAAGGTTTTTTGCGCAATCATCGTTCTTTGATTCAAACGATTGGGCGCGCTGCTCGTAATGTTAGTGGTCGAGTAATTATGTATGCCGATAAGCAGACCGATTCTATGAAATTTGCAATAGATGAAACCGCACGTCGTCGTAAAATTCAAATGGCATATAACGAAGAGCATGGTATTGAGCCTCAAACTATTCGTAAGGCTATTAATTCGATTATGTCGCAGTTAGATATTGGCAAAGCTAAATCCGAGGAAGGCGAGGATGGAGAATTTGCAGAATTTGAAAGCGATGGTGTATTATCCAATGTCGATATGGATGCTTTTGCAGGAGAACTTAAGCATTTTGACAAATCGCAGGTTCTGCAGATTATTGCATCTTTAGAAGAACAGATGAATGCTGCATCTGTGGCGCTTGATTTTGAAAGTGCCGCTGCTTATAGAGATAAGGTTGTTCGATTAAAATCGGCAGTGGATAAGTCGAGCGAAGAAGACGTGCTTAAGGATTTTAAGAAGCGTGCACGCAAAGGCTCAAGCATGGGTACGCGCAAAAACCGCGGCAAACGACATCGATAACTGGATCACAACCCCACTGGTACAAAACATACCTGATATTTTTTGTACCAATTGGCAGGTCATAAGCATATCATTTGATATTACAAAAATTATTCAAAACCCTTAATTACCATTTAATTGTTTTGGACGGTTCTGTAAAGCTAGAAAAAGTTGCAGTGACTTCTGTTAATTTAAATACCTCAGTATTCCCATCATCAGGCTTGTACATTTTTTGAAGATTTGGATAAGCGTCAAGCATATGAACTCTAGCTTCCAATCTGTTATCCTCAATGGCTTTTGCACAAACACGAAGCCACTTATCTCCATCAAACGCGCAAATTTCTATATTGGGATTTGCATGCATTTGTTTTGAAACGTCCTTAACCTTTCCCGTTTGAATTGTTAAAGCGCCGTCAAATATGTCTATAGTTCCAAATGGTCTAACTCTCGGCTGTCCATTGTCGTCTGTAGCTAGATAGTAAGTTTGACATTTTTTTAGAAAGTCATACACTTCTTGCATTGTTTTCCCTTTAATAATTTAATAATTTGATTTTAGCATAAGAAAGTCATTATATGTATCTAATATAAGATAAAACTTGAAATTTAAGAATATACTAAATATGCTGTGATATAATCAAAAAAAATATAAGGAGGAAAAATGTATGAAAAAGCTTTAAAATTTGCGACAAAAGCCCATGAAGGACAAACAAGAAAAGGTGGAAATGAGCCTTATATAAATCATCCAATAGAAGTGTCGAAGATAGTTCAAACGATGACAGAAGATGAAGAGGTTTGGGTTGCTGCATTGCTTCATGATACAGTGGAGGATACGCCAGTTACAATTGAGGAAATAGAAAAAGAATTTGGTGCTAGAGTTAAAAAATTAGTTGAAGCAGACACTGAGGATAAACGTGAAAATTTACCGCCTAACGAAACGTGGAAGATACGCAAGCAAGATACTATTGATTTTTTGAAGGATAAGGCTTCAATCGAAGAAAAAATAATAGTACTTTCCGATAAGCTTTCTAATGCTCGTCAGCTTCACCGTGACTATGAAGAAATTGGCGATGAAGTTTGGCAACGCTTTAATCAAAAGGATAAAGCTGAACATGCGTGGTATTATAGATCAGTTTTAGAAAACACGTCAGAACTTAAAGAATATCCTGCATGGCAAGAATGTAAAACTCTTGTTGAGGTAATTTTTGCTTCAGTCTTGTAAATAAATTGTTTGATACTTGTTTGTTTAAATCTGTTTTCTACAAAAATTTTGTATTGACTTCAATAAAAAAATTGAAGGAAATTAATTGTTTTATTTGTGCTGGGAAGTCCGCGAATATAAATTAGGTAGTTAAACAATCTGCACTGATTCAACTTTTTTAATTGTTATTTGTTATTCAAATTTATTTTGAGTATTTTAGTAGTTTTCTTTCTTAATATAGAATGAGGCCACCTGTAATGTATTTAGAGAAACATTAACTTATATGCCATTAGCATTGAATTACTAACCGCTTACCTTTAAAACACAACCGCTTACCTTCAAAAATCGACCGTTTGCCGAATTTAACTCTGTTTATTTTTTGAAAAAATTTGATAATATTGGTTAAATTTCTAATCAAAATTAATTATGTCTGAAGGGAAATTTATGCATACAAAAAACAATGCTTTAAAATTGAGTTTAATTACACTATTTTCAGCCTTGTTGTTCGTTCTTTTTACCTTGCTTTTAGGATGTGGCAATTCTATTTCAGATTATAGAGCTGAGGCAGAAAAGATTGGTTGGCATGACTTAGAACTGGTTAATGATCTTTCAGGTGGTTATAAAGTTACAAAGCAAGTAAAGGTAAGTAATATAGTAGACTCTGCAGATACGGAAAAGGTCAATGCTGCTTGGAAAAGTGTTGGGGGCACGGGAGCAATGCCTACATTTAGCGACGATGATATAAAGGGTGATATATCGCTCCCACTTGATCATAAGTATTACATTTTTGGAAGTATTGGCTTTAAAAATAGTACACCTAACTTTGATATTAAATCATCAGATGATATTAGTTTGAGCTTATGTCCTGGGAGAATGGGGTTTGCAAATGGTACACCTGCTATTGATGGAAATCACATACTAAATCAGTATCTAGCTAGAGCTTATATACAGATGTTTTTACCTAATGAAAAAGATTATTACAGTAGATATTTAACTCGTGTTATTGATTCAAAGACAAGTGCTTGGAAAAAAGTAACGCTAACTAGTAATGAATGGGGACCCTATCCTTTTGTTATTTGCATTGGAGATGCAAAAACGCCAGAAAGTCCTAACGGATGTGTTGATTTTAATGATGTTGCTTTTTCGCCCACTGAATTTTCTGACTCTGATTTTTCAGCAAACTTTGCAAAACTTACCTTGGCAAAGTAATTACTAAGCACTAGCTTGTTAAATATTTAATTCTGCTACCTTGTATTATACAAAGGGGGATAGCCCAAAGAAAACAAATTAAGTTTATTTCCTGATGTTTTATTATATTTCAAAAGTTTTTACACACCGCTAGCGCACTAGCCCAAGCCCAATGTAGGTTAAAACCGCCACATTTACCATCAATATTTAAAGCCTCACCACAGGCAAAAAGTCCTTTATAATTTTTATGCTCTAGAGTTTGCTGATTAAAATCGCAGGTACAAAGTCCACCCTTAGTAAGTTGAGCGTCTTGATAATTGTGTAGTCCATTTATTTTGAATTCTGCTTTCTTTAGAAATTCTGCAAGCAAAGAGTCATCTTTATTATTAAGTTCTTCAAATGAGTGTCTATAATACATATCCAGTTCGTATAAAACTGCTTCGGAAATTCTTTTGTGAAGCATACCGAGTAGCCACTCTTTTGGTTGTGCGAATTTAGGCTCTTTGCGCCTTTCACATAGAATCTCGAGCAATTGTTTTTTTGTTAAGTTTGGAAAAAAATCAATAAAAATAGAGTCGCCGTTAGATGCAAGTCGTGACAAATTAAAAATGCAAATACCGCTTAAGCCATATTTTCTAAAAAGAACTTCTCCTTCTTCAGACGCTTTCAAATCACCACTTTTGTTGCACAAAGAAACCTTTGCTTTAACCTTTATGTTGTCGCATCTTTTACAAAATATTGGATCATAAACTTTGATAGGGCAAAGAACCTTTTGGCAGGGCGAAACTTTTAATTTAAAGGCATTCATATATTTGGCAACTCCGCCACCACTAGCAATTATTAAATTTTTACAAAGATATTCATCGTTAATTATGTAATAATCATCGATACAATGGACTTTACTAATTTGTATTGATGTAAAAACTTTTGTACAATATTTTGCAATATTATATTTTAAAATTTCATTTACTGTTTTAGCATAATTTGTTTGTGGGAAAATTAAATTTTCGCCATCAGTACGCGTTAAAAGTCCAAGTTCTAAAAAGTACTTTCTAATATATTCACAGTCAAACTTTGAAAGTGTGCAACGCACAAAGTCCGCATTATTGTAATGCTTTTCAAAGTCCAAATTTTCGTTAATTAAGCTGTTTGATAAATTGCAACGTCCATTGCCAGTGCGCAAAATTTTCTTAGCGATTGTATCATCTTTTTCAAATAGTGCAACGTTAAGCCCTGCGCGTCCAAGTTCAATTGCACAGATACATCCACTTGCTCCACCACCAATTATTCCAACATCAAATTTTTTCATTTTAGGATTCCATTAAGTGCACTTTAAATCTTAACATAAAAGGCATATTATAACAAAGGGACGCCGGCAACTTTAATAAAGTATAACAAAGGGGACGTAGGCAACCGTTATATTTTTTGACTTGGGTCTTGATTAAATTGTTTGATGAGAGTTTTGATTTAAAAATTTCCATCTGCAAAATTTTCTGATATTTATCTCAAAAATAGATAAATGCAAATGTTAATATATTCTTATAGTTTTTTCTGGGGGATACCCATGTATAATTACGTAAAAAAAGAAATGCCTAAAAACCCGGTTGTTGCAGTAGCGGGAGCCACAGGCGCTGTTGGACAAGAAATGCTCAAAGTGCTTGAACAGCGTGATTTTCCTGCAAGCAAGGTCATTCCACTTGCATCGGCTCGAAGCGCTGGTCAAAATGTCGATTTTAAGGGTGAAAAGCTAACGATACAAGAACTTACTAAAGATTCATTTGAAGGCGTAGACATTGCGCTTTTTTCTGCAGGAGGTTCAATTTCAGAAGAATTTGCACCAGCTTGTGTTAACGCTGGTTGCGTAATGATAGACAATTCAAGCCATTTTAGAATGACAGATGGCGTGCCTTTAGTTGTGCCAGAGGTCAACAAAGAAGAAGCATTCAACCACACTGGAATCATTGCTAATCCAAACTGTTCAACGATACAAATGGTGGTTGCCTTAAAGCCACTTTATGATGCTTGCAATGGCATAAAAAGGGTTGTGGTTTCTACTTATCAAGCTGCAAGTGGTGCTGGTGCAAAGGGTATGGCAGAACTCTACAATCAAACAAAAGATTTTTTGGATGGCAAAGATTTTGAACCGAGTGCTTTTGCTCATCAAATTGCCTTTAACACCATTCCTCACATTGATGTTTTTATGGATGATGCATATACAAAAGAAGAATGGAAGATGGTCGCCGAAACAACCAAAATTTTTGGTGATGATAGAATTGCCGTTGCTCCAACTTGTGTTCGCGTTCCAGTTCTTCGTTGCCATGCAGAAAGCATAAACGTTGAGCTTAATGCACCTATAACTTTAGACGAAGCCAAGGCAGCCTTTAAAAACGCAGAAAATGTTGAGCTCATGGACGACATCGACAATTTAGTTTACCCAATGCCAGGCATGCTTCAAGGCACAGATAAAACATACGTAGGCCGTGTTCGCCTTGATCCAACAGTAGAAAACGGTATTGCATTTTGGTGTGTTGCTGATCAAATCCGCAAGGGTGCTGCACTCAATGCAGTTCAAATTGCAGAGTTGCTTGTTGCATACTAAATTAAGATTTTATTGATAAAGAAAAAAGTAGCCCTGTACCTATAAGCGAACGATACGAAAAATTTGACAAAATATTTTTTAAGTATGAAGAATTTTTCGTCTGAGCGATAGGTGCAGGGCTACTTTTGTATTATAGAGCGTCTTCGTCATTTGCGTTATATACTTTATTCCATTCAGTAAACAAATTTTCAAAAATTTTTTGCTTATGTTAAAATATTATTTCGCAATTGATGGGCGATTAGCGCAGCGGGAGCGCATCTGCCTTACAAGCAGAGGGCCACAGGTTCAAACCCTGTATCGCCCACCATCTTTTTCTTATTCAACATTATTGAAAGTGTGTCTATTTGTTTGTTCGCTGTAATGCTTACCATTTTCCCATATTCAACACCTAAAAGTCACATCATTCTGTGGTAATATTATTAGAACGATATTTTAGTAAACGGGCGTTTAGCTCAGCGGGAGAGCACTTGCTTCACGCGCAAGGGGTCACAGGTTCAAACCCTGCAACGCCCACCAAAACTTGCTTGAGTTGTGCAAATAGCGTAATGTTGCAAAATAAGAGAGGTAAAATTTTGAACCTTAGCAAACGAACATTAAAACAAATTAAAAACCTTCAAGATTATTGTGATTTTGATATAGATAAAAGAATTGCAACCATACATCTTAACTACGATACTCCGCTAGACCTAATTGATCCACACCTTTCTCACGATGATAAGCCAGTCGTTTCGGATGCAACAACAGCTTACATACAAGAATTGATACACGATATACCTAAAGAGTTTAAAATTGAATTTATGCTTTCAATATATGATTATCAAAATTATTCACCCGAGTCCCTCATAAATGCTTTAAATAACACAATAGAAAGCACCTATTATTATTTTGATGAAGAAAGAAAAAAATACAATGCTTTAGCTGTTATTTTTATACTGCTCGGCATTGTTTTTCTTGCTATTAATGTCGTTGGCGGAGCTTGGGAATGGTTTGGACAAAAAGAAAGTACCTCTGCAGAAGTTGCTGAATCCCTTTTAGACATTCTTACTTGGGTATTTATTTGGGAAGGTGGCGCAATTATCTTTTTAACCTACGAGAATGCATCTCATATTTTTAATAGAGATATTTCGCGATTGCAAAAAGTTTCTTTTAGCGATTCTCATGATAAAAGACTCGGTACGCTAGACAAAGAGAGGGTGGAGCGTTCTTTAAATTATGTTAAAAAGGGTGAGCTTTTAGCTAGAAATTTCATCCTTGCATCTACTGCTATTATTCTGGCAATTTGTACAATAGATACTTTAGAAAATATTGTAAATATTCAAGAGATGTCTTTTGTATCTATAATTTCAGGTCTTTTACAAATTATCTCACTTATATTTGTTTGTGTTGTAATTCTTTTTTATTATAGAGAAAATAATGTTGCAAAAAAATTAACTCCAATTATTTGCGGGATATATATTATTGTTGTAATTGTTGATATTGTTTTTCTTTTTATCACTGATGCATCTTATGCTCCAAAATTAATATTTTATGATTTTATGCTACTGGCTGTTATGATTGCCGATTTAATTTGCATGTTTTATTTAAGAAGATTTGATGTCGAGGTTTAAAAAAAGAACACTACGTGCAATGCAAATTGCAAGTGATTATTGTGATTTTGATCTAGAAAATCGAATCGCAACAATTACCGTGCGTTTTGATAGCGCACAAGAACTTTATCAGCATAATCAAAAACGAGGCGATACATGTGCTCCTTCGCAAGAATTAGTAGATCTTTTGCATAATGTATCAAAAAAAATACCTAAGGAATTTGACATTGGTTTCAATCTTCAAATTAAGGATATGCAAGGTAAATCAAAAGAAGATTTACAAGAAGTTTGCAAAAAGGCCTATGCAATAAAAAGTTTTTCTACAGTTCAAGACAATAAAAATTTAAAGTGGTTTTGGATTACAGCCGCTATTTTTGGTTTTTTAATTATTGTTATTAAAGTCATATTAAGACAAAATCAAGTTTTTGGCCCAGTAGATGCCGCTTTTAGTGTTGCATGCATTTCATTTATTGAAATATTATCTGAGTTGTATTTTGAAGAAAGCGTTATATTCTTTTTTATTCATAGAAGTAGGCTAAACATCTTTAAGGAAAAACACGAGCGCATCAGAACTATCACAGTAAATTAATCGAAAATTTGCTATTAATCTTTCTATTTCGCTTATTTAAGCATTTTGCTTTTATGCAATGTTTTTCTTTAATATATAATAATAATTATTATTTTGAGCGTAAGCGCGTTTGGAGTATAAAA
>JAKSUU010000030.1 GCA_024408695.1 Coriobacteriales bacterium
CGAAACATCTAGCATTGCCAGCGCTCTAGCTGCCACGCCTTCGCCTTCTTTGATTAAACCTAATAAAAGATGCTCGGTTCCAACAAAGTGGGAGTTCATATTTTGCGCTTCTTCTTGGGCTAAAATTAGAACTTTTCTTGCTTTATCTGTAAACTTTTCAAACATAATGCTAACCTCCCTCTCATTTGAAGATAATTTATCTTAATATATTATGCAAAAAATAGATGAAAGAGCATGGGGTTCTATTTTTTGCAAGATTGCTGTTAAGAAAATGTCATTAAATTGTAAGAAAATTTAAGTGATAAAATTTTGTTATGGATAAAAATTGGATTTACATAAACGAAAAGAATAACCGCGCTCGATACGTTTTAGGTTATAGTGGAAAGCGGACCTTATGCTGTATGGGAATTAATTCTTCTACTGCAAAACCTAACGATTTAGACCCAACTTTAAAATCTGTTGAACGCATTGCTCTTGCCAATGGATACGATTCGTTTTTAATGTTTAACGTTTATCCCAAACGCAATACTGTTTTTGAGGATCTTCCACATAAGGTTAATGAAAAATACGAAAAACGAAATGTCGAAGAAATTGTTAAAGCAGTAAAAGCTTTACCTTGCAAAGTTGATTTTTGGCTTGCCTATGGCAACCTAATTGAAGGGCGTGATTATTTATTGCCAGCTTTACGCGAAATTTTACAGGCGCTCGAAAATATCTCAAATCACAAAATTAATTACTTATGTGCCGGAATAAACAAAACTGGTCATCCAAAGCATCCATTGTATTTGCCTAAAGATTCAAAACTGCAAAAATTTGATTTAAAGAAATTGCCAAAATGAAAACCATTATCAATAATTACGATGTCGTTATAATTCGCAAAAACATTAAAAATATGTACTTGCGCGTTAAATTTGATGAAGAAACACACAATAAATATATTCAAATTACCTGCAATAATCGCATAAGCAATGCATCTATCGAAGATTTTATTAAAAGAAGTCAAAAACAAATTGATCGCGCCTTTAATAGAGAAGATACTAAACAAGCTACAAAAATAGATTTATTTAGAGATGGTCAAAAAATCAGGCTTTGGGGCAAAAGTTACACACTTTCGCTTCGTTGGAAGCAAATTCCAAATATGTATAAAAACTATAAACTTGAGTTTAAAGAAAATGGCACACTTGAATTCTTTGTGCCTGTACGTTCAGTTTTTAATCAACACAATAAATTTTTGAACAAATTTTATATTGAAGAAGCTAAACGCATTTTAAAGCCCCTTGCAGTAAAATGGGAAACGCGCACTGGGCTTCATGCAAACTCATATAATTTTAGATTTATGAAAAGCCGCTGGGGTAGCTGTAATCACAAAACAAAAAATATTACATTAAATGCACACCTTGCTAAACTTGATCCTATATTTTTAGAGTATGTGCTATTACATGAAATCGCACATTTAAAAGTTCCTAATCATGGTCCTGCTTTTCATGGATTTATGCAAAACTACATGATAGATGAAAAACAAATATCTAGACAACTTAATAAAAATTCCATTGAACTTTTATAGAACGCTTACTTGTAAACATGGTCCTTGCTATTTATCGGCTACAGCTCACTGAAATATTTTCACCATCAGATTTAAAAGTAATATCGCCAGATTCATCAGTTCTAAAAATTTTAGACGTATATTTTTTTAATCGTTCCAAAAAACTTGAGCCTGGATGTCCATAACTATTTTTCCCTACAGAAATAACTGCATATTCGGGCTTTACATAGGATAAAAATGTGGATGAAGTGCATTTATCTGAACCGTGATGAGAAACCTTTAATACATCAACATCCAAATCAAAAGTGCTAGAAATCAATTCTTCCTCTTCTTCACTTTCAGCATCACCAGTAAAAAGAAAAGAATTGTTGCCATAGTCAATTCTACAGACCAATGAATTATTGTTATCGCTTGTTCCAATTTTGCTAGGTGCCATAAAGGTAACGGTTGCATCACCTAAAGAAAAGCTATCTCCTACTGCAGGGATTGTAATATCTTTGCCTTGCGCATCCAAATTTGCAATAACATATTTCCAGGCGTTAGAACTTGCTTTCTTTTCAGAACAATAACATGTTCCAACATTTGCCCTGTTCAAGGCACCGGAAACACCGCCGCAATGATCAGAGTCTGTATGAGTGATAATAATGTAATCTAAAAACGAAATATTTCTTTTATCCAAATCATTATAAATCACCGAAGACTTTTTGCTGTCTCCACCGTCAATTAATAGATACTTATCATCGCAAGTAACAAGGGCACTGTCGCCTTGCCCCACATCAAAAAATGTTACTTCAAGCTCTGCATCAACTTGTTTTGTATCTGAAGTGTCATTAGTATTATCAACATTTTGCTGAGAGCTCATTTGGGCGTTCACTGCATCGTCTGATGAACTTTGTGAACATGCACAAGAAAGCAAAGACAGAGCAACTAAGAACAAAATTATAAAACATAGATAAAAATGTCTATTTATTTTAAAAGACAAAGATTTCATTTAAATGTAAATTTAACACTTTGTAAGATTATATTACAACTAAATGATTAATGCAAATGCACTTAAAAAATAGGCACATTTAGCTCTGTTAATAGGACAAAAAAATTGCTAAAAAATAAGGGTCGCAAAAATACGGCCCTTATTAGAATAACGATTTTTAGTTAAGTTTAAATTAAAGCGTTTTCTTAGAATAACAGTAACAGCATAAATGCCTAGTGTTAAAACTGCTAAAGCAGATAAAACATACCTTTTTAGTAGTTAAGAAAGAAAGAAATTATGCAGGTGTTTATAAGAGAAAATGCCTGTGTTTTAGGCATTCTAAAAAAGTATAGATTGTAGATCTTGTGTTGCTTCCTCAAAAATTAATGGTAAGTTGGTGGTAAATTTGGTAAGTTTTTGCATATTACAAAGCTGTGAACTGCTAATTTGTACTTTCGGGTTTCATCATTGGAAACAGCAACACATCACGAATCGATTCATTACCTGTTAGCAGCATCACCATTCTATCCACGCCAATGCCTATACCACCAGCTGGTGGCATACCATATTCAAGCGCGCGAATATAATCTTCATCATAAGGCATCGCCTCATCATCACCACTTGCCTTTGCTTGCATCTGTGCCGCAAAACGCTCTTCTTGATCAACTGGATCATTTAACTCACTAAAGGCATTTGCATATTCATTCCCACAAATGAAAAGCTCAAAACGTTGGGTAAGCTGAGGATTTTCTGGCATCTTTTTTGCAAGAGGAGAAATTTCGAGAGGGTGTTCGGTTACAAAAGTTGGCTGAATCAAAGTATCTTCTACAAGCTCATCAAAAAGCTCACTTATGATTTTTCCACTTCCCCATCCGTCGAGCACCTCAATATCGTGCTTTTTAGCAAGAGCAACAAGCTCATCAAATGGCATGTCAATAGTAATTTCTTGCCCTATAATCTCAGACAAAGCACCGCACATTGTGACTGTTTTAAATGGCTTTTCAAAATCAATTGTGTTACCAGCAAATTCACAAACAAGCGATCCATTGGCAGCCATACAAGCAGCTCTAAAAGCACCTTCACAAAAATCCTTCATGCCATCAAGATCCGTATATGCACAATAAGCCTCAATTGTCGTAAACTCTGGATTATGCGTTAGATCCATGCCTTCGTCTCTAAAACATCTATTGATTTCGAAAACACGCTCAAAACCGCCAACAAGCAGGCGTTTTAAATAGAGCTCTGGAGCAATGCGCAAATAGTAATCAATATCTAAAGCATTGTGGTGCGCAACAAATGGACGCGCGCTTGCTCCCCCTGCCAAAGGATGAAGCATAGGGGTTTCTACCTCAAGATAACCTTGTTCGCTGCAAAATTGCCTAAGCGCAGCAATTATTTTAAAACGTTTTGTAAAAGTTTCTTTTACCTCGTCGTTTGTAATGAGGTCAACATAGCGTTGACGATAACGAGTTTCCTTATCGCTAAGCCCGTGAAATTTTTCTGGAAGTGGTCTAATAGATTTAGAAAGCAAAATGACCTCATTAGGCATAACAGAAAGCTGGCCGCGACGAGTACGCGTTACAACACCAGTTGCGCCAATGTGGTCTCCTACATCTAACTCTTTAATCTGCTCAAAAGCAAATTCGCCAACAAGATCAAAACGAACAAAAAGTTGCAAACTTGCAGTAGCATCTTTTATAACAATAAAGCAAAGCTTACCTTGGCGTCTAAAAGCCATAATGCGTCCAGCAACACTAACAACATCCTCTGTAACAGTGTCATCTTCTAAATCTGCATATTTTTCTTCGAGCTCTGCGCACTTTGCGCTAACATCAAATTTTTGTGCATAAGCAGTAAGTCCTGCATCAAGCAAGGCTTGGCGTTTATTTAAACGAACCTCACGTGGATCATCGATTATTTCATCTTTATTAGATTCTTTTTTTTGTGCATCTGCCATGTTTAAATCCAAATAAAATTACTTTACTAGTTTTATGAATTTGAATCTCATCTTGCGACCTGTTGGTCCATCATATTCAATGTCGTCTCCAGGTTTTTTGCCCATCAAAGCTTGGCCAAAAGCACTTTCGTTAGAAATCTTACCAGCCTTTGCGTCGGCTTCAGCAGAACCAACAATCGTATATTCACGTTCGTTGCCTTTTACATCTTGAACCAAAACTTTAGAACCAACTCCAACTTTCGATGCAGTTTTATTTGCAGGAGCAAGTTTAGCAGTGCTTAAAATTTGACGGATTTCTGCAATACGACTTTCGTTAAATGCTTGCTCGTTTTTAGCATCATCGTATTCTGAGTTTTCTGAAATATCTCCAAATTCGCGAGCAACCTTAATGCGCTCGCTAATTTCTGCACGTTTAACATTTTCTAATTCGTCTAACTCTTTTTCTAGGGCATCCATACCCTCTTGAGTTAAAATAAGTTCGTTTTCTTGAGCCATATTACCTCCTAAATACTATAATTTTTTAATGCAAAAAATTTTGCCCACTAATAATTTCATTTAACATTGATAATCTAAATAAAGACTTATTCGTCTGCTTGCTCTTTAGAATCTGAAGCTTCTTCTTTAGCTTCTTCTTTAGCTTCTTCTTTAGCTTCTTGTGGCTCTTCTTCTTGTTTGTCTTCAGATTTTTCTTTATCTTTGTTCATGTCTGCGGCTTCTTTGGCTTCATCGACGCCTTTACGTAAGCCCTTGACAGTTTTTCCAAAGGCAGACCCTAATTTTGGAAGGTTTTTAGGACCAAAAATCAAAAGAATGACCACCAAAATAACTATTAATTCTGGCATTCCTAAACCAAATATTCTCATGATACCTCCGTATCGTTACAAAGCAATTTCGCAATTACAGTTTATCTATTTTACCAATGTTTAGAATTTTTTTTATTTATTACATAAATTAGAAGACAAAGTAATGAAAATTTAAAATAAACTTTTTAGAACCAGAACAAAGGTGTTAATTATAGTGAACAAATTTGAGCATTAAATTTTGCCGCATCATTTGCTGAATCATGAGAAATTAAAATAAGCGTACGAGACCCTAAGTTTGAAAGAATATATCTTACAAGTTTTTCTTTTATTGCACTATCTAAACCTGTAAAAGGTTCATCTAAAATTACAATATCACCTTGGTGTTCAATAGCCCTAAAAATAGAAATTATACGTTTCATGCCACCACTACACTCAGAAATTTTAAGTTTTTGACTGTCGGTCTGAAGCATCTCATCTAACAGCTCACGTGTATTTTTAGAAGAATTGATAGATACATAATTATAAAAAAGTCGCACATTGTCATATGCCGAAAGTTCATCGAAAAGAAGATCATCCTGCGGGCAAAGAGAAATTTTTGCTTTTTGTTTAACATTTATTGGGTTGTTGGAATCTTGCGATACAAATTCAACAAAGGGACTAGTATAAAATCCACAAATTAAATTAATTAGTGTAGTTTTGCCTGAACCTGTTGGCGCACTAATAATATACGATTTTCCTGGTAAAAATTTGTATGAAAAATCTTCCAAAATGAAAGCTTTAGAATTTTCATACTTAAAATTAAGATTTGAAATTTGTATAGCCGGAACTATACTACTTTTAATATATTTAACTTTTGAAAAGTCGGTCGTGTAATTAACTTTTGAAAGAGACACATATAGTCGATTATAAATAAATAAAACGACAATTTCGCAAATTTTTGATATTGCAATAATTACAATAATCCATGAAAAAATAGATGCGGTGTCTAATAGGATTTTGTCTGTATATATTGACCAGCCTATACTGTTTTGCGGAAGAGCAATTACTTCGCATGCGACTCCCGCCTTCCAAGAAATAGCGACACTTACTTTAATAGCTGCTTTCATATGTTTTAAAACGCATGGCAAAATATAATATTTAAACTGAACGCTTTTGTTAAGTTCAAATAAGTCTAATAGTTGTAACATTTCTTTTTTGCAACTTTCAATGCCTTCTAAACTTGAATAATATATTTGAGGCAGCACCATTAATCCAACAGCAATAAAGCATGCAAAATTATTACCAAAACAAACCAAAAGGACAATGATAATACAAACAACCGGAACAGATTTTATAAACGAAATTAAAGGACTCACTAAATAATTGAAGGCACTTGATTTATATGAAAAAAATGCGAAAACAACGGCTAAAAAAAAGGCAAAAATATAAGCTAAAACAATTCTTAAAAAAGATGTTGCTATGCAGAGCCAGAATTCGCCTGTTTGAATATTATTAAATAATGAAAAAAATGTGTCTATTGGGCCAGCAATTAAAAAGTAATTGTTAGCAAAAACAGAAATTAATTGCCAAATTGCAAGCCAAAACACTAAAACAACTAGGTAAATTCCAAACTTTATATAAGGATTTTTTATATCTTTAATTTGCTTCATTGTCCAAGATAATAAAAGTTGGCATCCGGAATTTTTCCACCAACACTAGAGGGATTCTTGTCAAAAAGTATATGCAAATATGCATCGAGTTTAGTTTTTAGTTCTTCCCCAGTAATACAGGCAATATTACAATTAGGAATAGCCTCTTTTGCAATGTCTTTATTTGGGATTATTTGATGATCCACAATTGTTTTAAGACAAGCTTCGTTTTCTGGGCTACATAAATTAACGCTGGTTTGCTGATCTTTTAAGAAATTATTAAGCAAAGTTTTGTGCTCAATTAAAAAACCTGTTCTGACTATAGTAACACCTGTGCAAATAGTGCCACTATCAAACTTAGACCATTCATCTTGCAAAGAAACAAGAATCTTAAGCTCCGTATTTTTTGAAAGAGCAGTGCTTACATACGGTTCTGGTAAAATAGCCAGGGCATCCTTGTCGTTTGTCAACAAGGAAAGAATTTCTTGCGCCTGAGATTTATATTCAATATTAACATTTTGGGCAATCTTGTATTTATCTAATAAAAATTCGGTGATGTATTGTGGTGTTGTTCCGGCACCCATTGCATAAATTGTCTTGTTTTCAAGATCTGCAAAGCTTTTAATACTGGTGTTGTATCCTAGCAAATACAATACCCCAAGTGTATTTATGTTTAGAACATTTACACTACCGTTTGTTTTACCATATAAAATACTTGCAACATTTGCAGGAATTAAAGCAATGTCAATATCATTTGATACAATTTTTGCAGAAATCTCATCGACAGTTGCATAAACACTAAAATTATACTTGTTTGTACTAACATTTTTCATTTCGCCAGTCATAAGTGGAGCAAGCCCAATGCTAGTGGGACCTCTTAAAGAAGCAACACGAATTTGGGTTTTGTCGGTTGGCGCACTCGCACACCCAACTACAAATAATACCAAAACAACGCTACAAGCTAATAACAAGCTTGCAGCTATAATGTGTTTAAATGCCTTCATAAAATTTTATGAAATCTAAACGTGAGGCATATTCCAATCGTGATGATTGCTGTGCAAAAGTTTGTGAGATTTCTTGCTTAAAGGCGCTCCCAAAAAGTCCTCGTAAAGTTTTTGAACTTCAGGATTTTCATGTGAAAAACGAAGCTTTGCGCCCTTGTCTAAATTATAAAGAATTTGCCCACGACCTTGCGCAAGTTCTTTTCCATCACAAATTGGCTGGCCGCCGCCACCAACACAACCACCAGGACAAGCCATAATTTCCACAAAGTCATAAGTTACACGGCCCTCATCAATTGCATCAAGCAATTTGGCAGCATTTCCAAGACCATTAGCAATTGCAACTTTAAGTGTTTTACCAGGGAGTTTAAAGCTTGCTTCACGCCATCCATCGTATCCGCGGACTTCTTTAAATGCGTCGGCTTTTGGATTTTTGCCAGTAACTAAAAAATAAGCACTGCGAAGTGCAGCTTCCATAACGCCACCAGTAACACCAAAAATGACAGCAGCGCCTGTAGATTCACCTAGAGGGCTGTCAAATTTATCATCTTTTAAATCTGCAACATTTATTTGTGAAGAATTGATCATGCGAACAAATTCACGAGTTGTCAAAACAATATCTACATCTTGACCTGCACCAGCATCGTCCATGTTTTCTAAATCGGATTCATGCTTTTTAGCAAGGCAAGGCATAATTGATACACACACAATATTTTCTGGGTCAAGTTTCATGCGTTTTGCCCAATAAGTTTTGGCAATTGGACCAAACATTTGCTGAGGAGATTTTGCAGTAGATAAATTGTCTACAAATTGTGGATAGTGTGCTTTAACAAAACGTATCCAACCAGGGCAGCAACTTGTAAACATTGGAAATGAATGAGGCTTATTAGCATGCTTTGTAAGACGCTCAATAAGTTCGCTACCTTCTTCCATAATTGTTAAATCAGCTGTAAAGTTTGTATCAAAAACATAATCAAAGCCAAGCTTATGTAGTGCATTAGACATTTTACCAGGGGTGCTTTGTTTTGCATCAAGACCTAGACTTTCACCCCAAGCACTTCGAACAGCTGGAGCAACTTGAACAATAACAGTTTTTTCTTTGTCTGCCAAGGCGTCATATACTTTTTGAACATCATCACGTTCATGAAGGGCACCAACTGGACAATGTGTAATACACTGACCGCAAAGTGCACAATTTGACTCCTCAATATATTGTGCAAATTTTACACCAACATTAGTGCGCGTTCCTCGATTTTGAACATCCCATATACCAACGCCTTGAATGTTGTCGCAAACTTGAATACAACGC
>JAKSUU010000031.1 GCA_024408695.1 Coriobacteriales bacterium
ATCACAAATGAGAGCGCCGGTAGAATTAGACATATAGATTTAATAAAAATAAAATTATTAAAAAATACAAAGAAAATGGAATTGGATGGAAGGATTTTTAATTTGCAACGCGCTATATTCACGAAGATTTAGAAGAATTAGTTAAAGCAAATAATGCGGTATTCTGAAATTTTTTACCAAGTAATAAACCTGTGCTCACTTATCAATACCTTATTTTACGCTTAAAAATAAGCCGTAAAATGTGAGCTCGCAAAACCATCCCGCACATTTTGAGCACATTTTTAATATATTCTTTATAAAATATAATTTTGACATGCGATGTTTTTGGTGGGCCCACCAGGATTCGAACCTGGAACCTGTCGATTATGAGTCGCCTGCGCTAACCGTTGCGCCATGGGCCCGCATGAGTTATCTATTATATCGTAAAATGCAACACAAATTGCATAAAAGGTGATAAAGATTTAAGGCGATACACAAATATGCACCGCCCTTAAATTTTTAATGTGGAATAAAGTCGCGTAATTTATTTGAGCGCGAAGGATGCTTTAGTTTGGCAAGCGTGCGACTCTCGATTTGACGAATGCGCTCGCGAGTAACCTGAAATTGTTCACCAACCTCTTCTAATGTGCGTGGGTGCCCATCTTTTAATCCAAATCTAAGTTCAATAACAGCGCGTTCTCTTTCTGTTAATTCACTTAAAACTTCATCTAAAGCCTCGCGCATCATAGTTGTACTTGCAGCATCTTCTGGCGCAATGGCATTATTGTCTGGAATAAAATCTCCAAGTTGACTGTCGTTTTCTTCACCAATCGGACGATCCAAGCTGTCTGGCTGTTCACTGATTTTTTGGATTTCACGAACTTTGTCTGGTTCCATGCCCATACGTTCCCCAATTTCTTCTGGAGTTGGTTCGCGACCTAGCTCTTGCAAAAGTTGACGCTGTGCACGAGTTAATTTATTAATTGTTTCTACCATATGAACAGGTATTCTAATTGTACGGCCTTGATCTGCAATAGCACGCGTGATAGCCTGGCGAATCCACCAAGTTGCATAAGTAGAAAATTTAAAACCCTTTTTGTAGTCAAATTTTTCAACCGCACGAATAAGACCTAGATTCCCCTCTTGAATTAAATCTAAAAACAACAACCCGCGTCTGGCATATTTTTTTGCAATCGAAACAACAAGGCGGCAATTTGCAGCAATAAGTTTATCTTTTGCATCATAGCCAACTTGCTCTATTCTAAGTAGTCTGTGTTGTGTTGAACGATCAAGTTCAATGCCATTTGCTTCGGCTTCTTCGAGTTTTTTTGTAGCTTCAAGACCAGCTTCAATTTTCATAGCTAAATCTACTTCTTCAGGAGCCTTAAGCAAGGGTACACGACCAATTTCTTTTAGATACATACGAACAGGATCATCAACAAGCATGGCAGTAGAGTTAATTTCGCTACGTCTTTTTCTGGCATTTGCGCGGCGTTTTTTGTCACGCATATTTGTTCTTTTTGGAATTTCGATAGGCGGAATATCTACCGGAATTTCTTCAAGGTCTTCATCTAAAATGTCTTTTAAGAACTCGGCACTTGTAAGATCTTCATATAAATCGATTTCATCTTGAGAAAGTAAAATGATGTCGTCGGGTGTATCGGAAACTTTAATACCATTTGCAGCAAAATAATCATAAACCGCACTCATTTGCTTAGAAGTTAAATCAATATCTTCTAAAACGCTATCAACTTGGTCTGCAATAATAGTTTTTTGACCATCACTAATTAAGACATCTAATATTTCAATAACGTCATCACTTAAAACGCCTTGAGATGCTCTTAATTTTGCAGTGTTAGCTTTAGCTTTTTTATCACTTTTTTTTGACTTTTCTAAAGCAGAAGATTTAACCGCATTTGAATTAGACTTAATTTCTTTTTCTTTAGACTTTGCACCCTTTGTGTTACTTACAGTTTCTTTTTTATCTAAACCTTTTTTTGCTACAGCTTTAGCACTACTAGCAGACTTTTTTGAAGAAGCACTAGATGTACTTTTTGTAGTTGCACCCGACTTTGAACTTTTACTTTTTGTACTACTAGCTTTAGTAGTAGTCTTTGAAGCAGTAGCTTTTTTTGTTTTTGATGCGCTAGTTGTTTTTTTAGACTTAGCGCTTTCTTTTTTTGCCTTAGCACTAGCCTGTGTTTTACTTGTTTTACCAGCAACTTTGCCAGTTGACTTTGACGAGCTAGTAGATTTTTTCTTACCTGCACTTGAAACCTTAGTTTTTGACTTGGTAACAGATTTTTTTACCTCTTCTAATGTTTTTTTTGCTTTGTTTGTACTTTCCTTAATCTTTTTTGAAATAGCCATAACTCTCCTTAAACTAACTTTGTCTTTCGTAACTCGTTTAACTGTGATTCTAGCTCAAATATCTCTTGCATTAATTTTTGTTTTTTATCTTTTTGTAAATTTGCATTATGAAGCATCCTCTTTTTTTCATCAATTTCACTTTGCAAATTTTGGATTCGAAACATAAAAATTAAGTTTTCAACTTCAGCTTTTTCAAAATTTCCACTCGAATTTAAATGTTGGGTAATTAAACTTGAATATTCGTGCAATTTATTTAAGGCCGCAATATGCAAATCTTTTGAAGATATTGATGCACCTTCCTGAACTAAATATGCATAAAAATCTTGCAAATTACCATTCCATTTAATACTATCTAAATGTTTTTTGTAACTAGCAATATTGCTAGGATCTTTAACAAACTGCATAAGCAAAGCAATTTGTGCTTGTATCTCCCTTCTTTTAGTTTTAGAAAGCTCTGTTGAAATGCTATCGATATTTGTTTGTTCAGGCACAAAGCTGGCTTGACTTTCATTTTTGTAGCGAGCAGCTACAGGGCCTTTTGACTTTTTTAATGCCTGAGCTACAATATTATAGCTTATATTTAAAGCATCTGCAATATAATTTACATATTTTGTTGAATTTATTGAATTTTTTAATGGAGAAATAATCTCAATGCATTCTTTAAAGCAATTCTGAAAACTTAAATCATCATTTTTATCGCATGATGCAACAGCCCTTTCAAGGCAAAATTGAACAAGATTTTGAGCATTGTTAATTTTTTCGACTAAAGCATCCTTACCTTTTTGATTTACATAATCTGCTGGATCTAAATTGTCTTCGAGCAAAACAACATCGTATTTTACAGGTTTTGCGCTACCTTCTATAGTGTTATCAGAATCTATAAATTCCAATGCCCGCCTTGCTGCCTTTTGACCAGCACTATCTCCATCAAATAAAAATACTATGCGAGACGTAAAACGTTTTAAAATTTTTATATGTTGAGCAGTAAGAGCTGTTCCGAGCGTTGCCACAACATTTTTAATTCCTGATTCGCTTAAAGTTATTACATCTGTATATCCTTCTACAATAATTGCATAGTTAGAAGCAACAATGTCATTTTTTGCTTTATCTAAGCCAAATAAATTTGAGGATTTATGAAAAATATCTGTTTCTGAAGTGTTTAGATACTTTGGTTCTCCTCCGTCGATAACTCGCCCACCAAAAGCAATTGGATTTCCCATTAAATCGTATACCGGAAACATAATTCTATTAAAAAACCTGTCGTTTAGGGCATCTTTTGCATTTACAACACCTAGGTTAGTATCTAAAATATTTGCACGAGTAAAACCATGAGAGTTTAAATATGTAACCAAACTTTTGCTACCAGGTGCAAAACCAAGCTTCCAACGTTTTGCTATCTCAATATTAAAGCCACGTTGTTTTAAATATTCCCGAGCCACATTGTATGCAGGGTTTGCATCCTTTGTTAGAGTTAAGTGATAGAATTCTATAGCGGCCGCCATAGTGTCATATAGTTTTTGTTTTTTGGCTTTATTTGCACTGTAATGCGCATCATCAGCCTTAACCGGAATATTATATTGACGTGCTAAAAATATAACACTTTCTGGAAAGTTTAGGTTTTGTGTTTTTTGAACAAAAGTAAAAATATCGCCACCTTCTCCACAACCGTAACAATGCCAACTTTGTTTGGTACTATCGACTATAAAAGAAGGGGTTTTTTCTTCGTGAAAAGGACAACAAGCTTTAAATAAATGACCAGACTGTTTTAAGCTAACACTTCTTGAAATATAATCAACAACATCAACAGCATCGCGAATTTTATTTAAATCATCATCACTAAATAAAGCCACTTTAATCCTTTAAACCTATATAAATTTATTATACAAAACAATTATTCTAAAAAACTAAAAGCTTGCATTGCTTAAATCTTTGTCAATTTGTAATCTTAAATCCTCAATGCTATTAAAGGCTTTTAATTCTCTTAAATAATGAATAAACTCTACCCGCAAAGCCAGTCCATAAATATCGCCATCAAAATCTAAAATTTGAACTTCAACTGCAAATTTTGAATTTTTAATACTTGGAGCTGCTCCGACGCTAACCATAGCATTTTTATGGTAACTCCATAAATCGCGCCCATCTGAACCTAACAACATAACATGCGAACTATAAACGCCATCTTTAGGCAGTAGCAAAAGCGAGTTTGAATTACAATCTAAATTTGCAGTTCTATAGTTGTATTGACGGGCAAGTTTTTTTCCTTCCACAACCTTTGCCATATATTCAAAATTATGAGACAACAAAAAATTTGCATTTTCAATTTGACCAGCACTAATAAATTCTCTTATCTTAGTTGAACTAACAACAATCCCATCCTTTTCAAACAACTTACAAACCTTTAATTCAATATTAGACTTAGAACAAAAAGTTTTTAAACTGTGGCAATCACCCTTAGCGCATTTACCATAACGAAAATTTTCGCCAACACAAATTGCTTTAGGCGCCAATAATTCACGAAGGCGTATAAGAAAATCCTTTGACTCAAGCTCTAGAAAACTTTTACTTGTTTGTATACACAAAACATCATCAAAGCACTGATGTGCCAAGGCTTTGAGTCTTTTAGTATTTGTAGACAATTTAAACCTTGAATTTTGAATAAAAAATTCATCGGGGTCTTTATCAAAGGTCAAACAAATTAATTTTTGTTTGTTCGCACAAGCCATAAATTTTGCTTGCTTAATCAAATCTTGATGACCTAAATGGAAACCATCAAATACGCCGATACATAAACAAGCTCCCTTTAGATTGTCGGCAATATTGTTTGAATCATCCTTTAAAAAATCTATTGTTTTAAGTTCTAACACCAGATATTCCTTTAAAAACGTTTACTGGTTTAATATAATTATTTTCGCATTTGCAAATAGCAATAAGTTTATCTTTATGAACAACAGTTATAAATTTTTCAGGCTCAAATCCTTCATATATGCAGGCATCTAAAAATTGTCCATAGTTTAACTTTTGAGTAATTTTATCATCGGCATAAATCACATCAAAATCCAAAAGTGTACAAGGGTCTAAATATAAATTCTCTAGTTCACCAGAGGCAACTTTTTGAAAAAAAACATCAAGATCATATGCAACGCTAAGATCAACGCAACCTAATTTAGTTCGCTCTAAAGCGCTAAGATGAGCAAAATATCCAGTTTTTTGTCCAATGTCTCTTGCAAGAGCTCTAATATAGGTACCACTTGAAACTAAAAATCGCACATCCATATACGGCAGATCATTATTAGATTTGTCTATGCCATAAGCTAAGACTTCAGCATCATACACGCAAATTTCACGAGCATCAAGCTTTATGGCTTTATTGGCACGAGCTAATTTATATGCACGCACACCATTCTTTTTTATGGCACTAAACTGCGGTGGAATTTGCATTTGTTTCCCCAAAAAACCTTGGAGCAAAACATTTTTGTTCAAATTTAAAAACTCTTGCTTCCAATTTGAACAAAAAGTTTCAACAAGTTCATAGCTATCAAGAACATTGCCAGTTAAATCATCGGTATCTGTACTTAAACCAAAACTTATTCGTGCAATATATTCTTTATTTAGACCAGTGAAATACTTACAAAGTTTTGTTGCTTGCCCACAAGCAACAATTAATACACCTGTTGCAAAAGGATCAAGAGTGCCACTGTGACCAACATGCTTGCAATTTAAGGCGCGCCTAAGTTTGGCACACACATCAAAAGAAGTGTAATCTTTGGGTTTATTAATAGCGAATACTGCGTTTACGCTCATCTTGAGCACTCTTTACTAAACAAAATATTTTTCTAAAGTTTCGATAACAATTTTTCGAGCGTTTTCGACTGTATCATAAATTGTGAATCCGGCGGCAGCCTTATGCCCTCCCCCGCCAAAAGACTCGGCAATAGCTGCAACATTAAAGTCTCCCTTTGACCTAATAGAACAACGAACAGAATTTTGTCTTTGTCGAATAAGAACAATAACTTCCATATCTGCTAGATCACGCAAATAATCAATAATTGAATCATTAATATCTGGGCTTGCTCCAACATCCGCGTAATCATTAATATTCAAATAAGAAACTGCACATTTATTATTTGCAAAAATCTTAAGTCTGCTTATGGCGATGCTTTCGAGTTTAAATTCTTTTATGCTTTTACGCTGATAAACTGCCTTTGCAATTTCATCTGCAACGGCACCATGTTCTAACATTTGTGATGCATACAAAAGAGCACGACTACTAGCGTTTTGATATTGAAAGCGTCCTGTGTCGGTTAAAACGCCACAATAACAAGCACAAGCTATATCTTTATCGCGATTAACACCAATAAGTTCAATTAAGTCCCAAACAATCATACAAGTTGCAGCAGCACTTGAATCCCCATAATACAAACAATCGATATCGCAGTCAACTGGATGATGATCAACAACGATGCATTTATTACTATTTTTTTGAAATCGCTCTAAGCTAATTCCAACACGTGATTGCTGGGCAACGTCACAAATTAAAAGCGTATCAAATTTGTCGTTGCATTTTTTATACTCTATAAAATTAGTTGAGCCTTTTAAAAATGCAAAAGGTTCTAAAGCGTTTTCACTTTGAATAAATGGAATGGCTTTAATTCCTAACTTCAATAAAGCCAAGCACATAGCTAAACTAGAACCAATACAATCACCATCGGGGTTCAAATGTCCGCAAATGGCAACACTTTTTGACTCTTTAAGCTGTTGAGCAATCGTTTTAAGATCAGTAATTTGCAAAATTATTCCTTATTATAGTTTTCATTATTGAGTAATTGATCAAGCTTAAAAGCGTCATCAACCGTAGTGTCGATATGAAAGCGCAATTTTGGAATACGTCTCCAGTCTAAATCTTGCGATAAATGATAACGTATTGTAGATTTAGCACTTTCAAATCCAGCTTGTACTTCAGCATATCTAGAAGAATCCACACTCACAAAAACGTCTGCATAGCCCTTATCGCCACTTAAACTAAGACCCGTAACGGTTACATTTTCTAGGCGTTTATCATTTAATTTTAAAAGGACTATATTAGCAACTTTTTCTTTTAGAATTTGGCTATATCTATCTGTGGAATGCGAATTGTTTGTCATAATAAACCAATCTTTATTCTTTGCGAGCAACTTTTTCTATGCGATATGCTTCAATTTCATCACCAGGTTTAATATCTTGGAAATCGACAAGACCAATACCACATTCAGTACCTGCCTTAACTTCAGACACATCATCGCGATAATGACGAAGAGATGCCATTTTGCCGTCGTAAATAACAACGCCATCTCGAACAACGCGAACATTATCTGTTGCAGAAATTACACCTTCTTCTACAAGACAACCAGCAATTGTTCCAACTTTTGGCATCTTGAATGTTTCGCGAATAGAAGCAATTCCACTGTCGATTTCAACTTCTTCTGGAGCCAAAAGACCAACACGAGCTGCGTTAATATCATCAATAGCCTGGTAAATAACTTTATATAAACGAATGTCTACTTTTTCTTTTTCGGCAGCGACTTTTGCAGATGCCTGTGGACGAACACCAAAACCAATGATAATCGCATCACTAGCAGCAGCAAAAGTAACATCTGTTTTTGTAATACCACCAACAGCTTCGTGGATGATGTTAATACGAACTTCACTTTGATCCATTTTTTGCAAAGCATCACGTAAAGCTTCAATTGAGCCTTGGACGTCGGCTTTAACAATTAAGTTAAGTTCTGCTAATTTGTCTTGTTCCATTCGAGCGAATAAATTATCGAGGCTGACATGCGAGGATTTTTCTTGTGATGCAAGACGTTGTTTGGTTTCGCGTTCATTTGCAAGCTTTTTAGCATAACCATCATCTTCAAAAACAGCAAATTCATCACCTGCACCTGGTACCGAATTAAGGCCTAGAATCTCAACCGGGTCTGAAGGTTTACAAACATCAACTTTATTACCCTTTGGGTCAACCAATGCACGAACACGACCATGACATGTGCCAGCTACAAGATAATCCCCAACACGCAAGGTGCCACGCTGAACAATAACTGTTGCAACTGGTCCGCGTCCCTTGTCAAGATTGGCTTCAATTACAAAACCGCTTGCGGTAGTATCTGGATTTGCTTTAAGTTCTAGAACATCAGCCTGCAAAATGATTGTTTCGAGTAACTCATCGATATTGAGATTTTGCTTAGCGCTAACCTCAACAAACATATTATCGCCACCCCATTCTTCACTAATAACCCCATGTTCCGAAAGTTCATTGCGAACACGATCTGGGTTAGCACCATCCTTATCAATTTTATTAATGGCAACGACAATAGGAACTTTTGCAGCTTTTGCATGATTAATAGCTTCAATTGTTTGGGGCATAACGCCATCATCTGCAGCAACAACCAAAACAATAACATCTGTTACCTGTGCACCACGGGCACGCATGGCAGTAAAAGCTTCGTGACCAGGAGTATCAATAAATGTGATTTGATTGCCATTTATAAAAACTACAGAAGCCCCAATATGTTGCGTAATTCCACCTGCTTCAGTTTCAACAACACCAGTAGCACGAATAGCATCAAGAAGCGAAGTCTTTCCATGGTCAACATGACCCATAACCGTAACAACAGGGGGTCTTGGTTTAAGATCTTTCTCTTCATCGTGAAAATGAAAAGACATTTCTTCTTCTTGTGAAACAATGGCAATTTCGGCACCAAGGTCTCCTGCAATAAGCTCAACCAAATCGTCGCTCATTGTTTGAGTAAGAGTCAAAGGTGTACCAAGCAACATTAAACGTTTTACGATTTCGTTTCCTGGAACGTTTAGAAGTTTTGCAAGCT
>JAKSUU010000032.1 GCA_024408695.1 Coriobacteriales bacterium
CGATGAGTTTCTAAATTCGCAACTAATGATGCAAGGTTGTCTGCGTTTTCACGTAAATCATACGCTTCGTCAATAAACAAAACATTGTCTTTTGCACGCGCAAAAATATTGTCCCAATTTGAATGCACATTAGCGCCACTTATGGTTAAAACTCGACCCTCTTTTAATACATTAGCTTCTTTAATAAATTGTCCAAAAAGTCTTGCCACTTCTGTTTTTCCTGTTCCAGGATTTCCTAAAAAGACCATATGCTTGCTAAATTCTTGAACAGGCAAACCTTGGCGCTTGAGCTCTTTTTCCATCTTAATGCGGGTTAAAATATCTTTAATCTGTTTTTTAACTGGCCCTAAACCAATTAATTGATCTAAACGAGTCATAGCGTCTGGTTCTTTTTGACCTTTAAGTTTCATAACTTTTTGCATTTCATAAATGTATTGAGGATAGTCATCTTCAATGCGTTTTTGTGTTTTCCAGTTAAAGAAAAGATCATCAATGTTTTCTAAAGTATTGTCATCCATTTCGGTTTTGAGCATGGTTTTAAGCTTTTCGTCTGGAACAATACCTTGTTTATGCGCCTTATCTTTAAGATACTTATAGTTTTCTGTAAAACTTCTACCTCTTGGATCAAAATCACGGTCAATTAAGATATCAGCGATTGGAAGATCAACAAGTTTGTGAATGCGCCTAACAATATCAGGATTGCCGTCAGGGATTGTAAATATTACAGGTGTATGCTCCATGTATGGTTTAAGCGCATTTACAAACCTTTGAAAAGCTGTATAGTTTTGCGTATCAAAGTTTGTATCTGTGTCATGCAAGCCATACTCAATTACAACGATGTTACCATTTAATGATGCACCCAAACTATCGTTTAAAGAATCGCAAAATGCTTCAAAATCTCTATACCTATATAGAGCGTAATCTGCGTGCACTTCACAAAGTTTATCAAAAGAAAACTTATAAACATGATTGCTCGAAAGTCTATTAGCATCTTTTAGGGAGCTAAGTAAAACTTCTAACGAATCTTTGAAGCCATAAGTGTTGTATCCTTGTAGAATATAATTTACAGGGCTTCCGTTTTCAACATTAGACTTATTTTTGGAGTTTGTATAAATCTTCTTAAGTTCTCGATTGAGATCAGCTGCATGAAGTGTGTTTTTGCAAAGCTCAAAATTTTGTTTTTTGTTAAGGTTGTCTTTAATAACCCAGTCAAGCATAAAAGAACCATTGCCAGACACATAACTAAACAATTCTTCACACTGAGTTTTTTCACAAAGTTGATTATTTCTAAAACTAAAACAGGTAATGCGGTTTTCTGTAAGAAGCTCGATCTCGTCAACAGTGTAACTGATGAATTCTTTAATATCTAGTGCTTTGCAAGCACTCATCACTATGTCTTCTATATATTCAGGGGTAGTCTTCCAATCATTTATAAAGATGTATAACCATAAAATCTTGTAATCTTCGCCGTCAATTTCAACAGTACTTTGTCCCCAGCCACGAATATCGTTTACCTGACATACAGCTTTTTTGTCTATTTCTTCATAAATAATAATTTCATCTCTGCTGTTTTTCCAGCTGTCGTAATCAACAATCATTCTTGCTTTGTAAGCTAACATAATTTACTCACTTTCTCTTCAATGTTTGTGTTAAACATAAAAACTTCTTTTTTCACGTTGCTTACTTGATTATTACCGCTTATAAGACTTGGTTTTCGCGCGCTAGCGCAGATTACCCCTCCTTACTACAAATCAGTTGAAAACAAAAGTCTACAAGTGCGCATCAAGCATCTTGTAATCGGTTTGTAATTTAACGTGCGCTTTACCTCGCACGAGTTTGATCTTTTACGCGCAGTTTTCTTTACGCGAAAGGTTTTTATAGGGCGCTCTGTTTTAGCGCCGGTTTTGATTTTTTTTGCGCAGTTTACCTTGCGCAGGATTTGATTTTTACGCGCGGTGGCCTCACGCGGGCTTATTTTGTAACGTGCACACTCCTTGCACGGGGTCTCCTCTTTTACCACACAGACTCCAAATGCGGTTTGGCACGCAATTTTCTAGATGCGAGGGTTTATTTTATAACGCGCAGTGTCCTTGCGCAGAGCCTAACTTATAATGCGCCTGACTGGAGCGCAGAGCCTAACTTATAATGCGCCTGACTGGAGCGCAAAGGTTGACTTATAACGCGCTTGTCCTTTCGCGGTATAATTGTTGCGCGGTTTCCTCGCGCGTTGGTGAAAGCAGAAGAATTGCGTATACTCAATTCTTTTGCTTATCTCAACCAAGACTTGCGACTAAAAAACTGTCGCGCGGTGAACCAAATTATTCGATTGTGATTGTGGAACGTGATTGTGGAGATGTAAACTATAGAATCTTATTACTTCTTTACGCATCTTTATCCTTATCGACAAACTCATTATATCACGGAAGCAACTGTTTTGTCAAGTCCCTATTTTAAAGCCTTTTACTGCCAAGGTTATATAGTCCAAATATTTGGTCTTTATGCATGTAAAAGCAGTGCAATTTTTAAAACTTTAAAACGGGGGCTCATCGTTTTCTTCAGGAAGAGTCAACGACAAATAAAAAGAAGAAACAATCTGCAAACCGCCAAATTGTTTGCCATCTAAGTAATCATAGGCCATACCAACATCAGTCAAATGAATCAAAAAATCTTCATCCATTACTTCACCATCAAGAATGATTTGAGTATCTTTATCTCCAATATAATTTATCTCATCAACCTTTTGACAGTATCGCGCAGGTGGAACTATTAACATAAAATGGCTTCTATCACTAGGCTTAAGAGCTCCATCAACATCCATGTAGTAACTAAGTGTAAATTTATATGTACCATCTTCTCTTTTAGATATCTTAAGGCACAATTGGTCGTTATCGTCATGCACAGGGTCTTCGTAACCAAAAGTATCGAGATAATAAGGTCCCGTTTGGTTTTCTGAATCTGGTTTAAACTCAACGTGCTTTTCACAGTACTCAATTTTATCTATGATATCTAGCAAAAGCTCTTGCCCTTCAACAGTGTCCGTTGCAAAAATACAAGCATCATATGCATATTTAGCCATATAAAAATATCTAAGGGCATTAGAATAGCTGATTTCGTAACCTTCACCCAAATCAAGTCCTTCTTCGACGGCTTTTAAAACTAAGCTACCCGCAGCATGAGCCGCCGCAAAAAGATAATTTTCTCCATAGTCTAGCAAAAACATATCAAGAGAGCAATTTTTAACCTGCTGAATATTAAATTTTGCATAATTTATATTAACGGGCACGCCTTCACCTTGCATAAGCATTTTTGCAGCAGACACTTGTGCGCCCTCGTGATTAAATAAAGTAGCCATTGAATAGTAATAGAAAGCTTTTTCATAAAATTTTGAGTCTTCGTTTATAGCGCGTTCATGGTATATATACCCAAGATAATTTGCTACCTCTTTTTGATATTCATTTTCTATCGGTAATAGTTCAAGAAAGAGTTTTTCTGCAGCTTTTAAATCGGTCAAATAAGCTAAATTATACAAAACGTGATGTTCGGCATAAATGAACTTAGCAAAATAATCATCACTTTTGCATAAATCTTCAAGACATTGTTTATATAGTTTGAGCTCGGGTTCTTCTATGTCTTCTAAAAAATTATGATACTCGTTAACAAAAACTTTTTTGCATCCATCTATTAAATTCTCTTTGTCTAACACATTTCCAAAAACAGAATAAAGGGAGCCTGCCACATTAACTAAATGTTCTAATGTGTGGCCTTCTTTTAATCCAATTTCTTGATAAATTTTCTCAAAATCTTTTTCTTTAAATTGTTCATTTGCCATTTAAAACTCCTTCTTAACTTGTGTTTACTACAAAAAATTTATATTGCTACTATTTACCATAAATTCTTTTGCTTAAAAATCTCAATCGCTTGTTCATATCTCTTTTTAAGAGATGCGGAACTTGAACCCTGTCTATTTGGGTCGGTGTTATCTAAAAGATTACACTTTTTAATTAAAGCGGCATCTTTATCTTTAATAACTCTATATATGTAATCTATATATTTTTCGCCTTTCGTTTATGTACTACACTTTTACCTGTCTAAAACTATCAAACATAACTAAAGCTTATACTCTATTCTTCTAAATATTTGGATACATCAATATTCATGTAAAACGACATTAAATCATAGCCTTCTTGCTTAACATTAATTTCGTAGTCATCCAAAACTTTAATTATTTGAGGGTATTTTTCTTTTACAACAAAATGATTGCCCATGCCACCATAATAATGCTTATATCCTTCACATACGTGAGTAGGTGTAAAATCATCACCAAACTTAATTGTGCCTTCTTCTTCTTTTTCATTTGCTGCAGGACCATTAAAATACATTTTTTTAACATCAGTAAAAATTTCACGAAGTTCGTTCCATGGAGTTTTATCATCTGTGTAATTAATTATTAACTGATCACCATTTTTCTTATAAATTGTAAAATGACCTCCACCTCCCATGGCATATGGTTCCTCCATTGCAAACGCAACCATATCTTCAAAAAGTTCGGGTGTTAATTTTTCTACAAAAATATCCATTTATTCATCCTTTCTCTACAAAAATTAATATCACTATTTAAATAGACTTACGCCTTTGTAGACTTCTTTTATAAAATCATTAGAAATCAAATCAATCCAAATCATATCATAAATTTGGTAATTCAATGAGATTGAAATATCAGCTATCTCATCTCCAATGCTAAGAACTTTTTTACTTGTTAAATCTCTTGTTCCTGTTTTTATAGCAATATCTATGTCGCTTTCTTCTGTATGCGGATAAGGCGTTGCACCATTCACGGCTGATCCAAATATCCAAACTTCTTCGCAATTTTCTTTTAAGACGTCTGACGCAAGCATTTTTCTTACAAAATCATGTTTTGAAGGGTGAATTTTTTGTAAAACATCATTCATTCTTATTGTCCTAACCACAACATGAAGTGCTTGTTTTGTTTGTTCTGTCCTTATCTATGATGCTAAAAGAACCATTTTCAATTAACTCATTGATTTCATCCTCTGTTGCGTTCTTATTTAATTCAAAAAAAACAGTACTTAATTTTTTTTGAAATGCGTCAGGATTAAATGAACCACCATTTTCCTTAATCATATTAGACATTTCAGTTAAAGTTAATTTGTCATAATTTTGACCTTCGATTCCTATTTGAATTAGCTCATAATACAAATTAACGTCAACAAACTTATTATCATTAAACGAATATGCAGCGTTTTTAAAATAATTACTTGTTGCAATGTATATCATTATGTAAGGCTTATTTTTACAATAAATCTTTGCAAGATCACCGTAACAATGATAATACCCGACTATGCCATTTACCATATGATTAACTTTTTCATTTGAAATTTTGTAAGACTGCTTCTTCATTTAAACACCTCAAATTTAGCTCTCTTTCTTAAATTTGTTTAGAGATAAGTTTTTCTTTCTCTTTTAAACTACCTAAACAAAGCCTATCGGAGTACCGATTGACATATTAGTGGTACGTTTAGCACCGTAGCGTTCGTTTTCAGAGCGTTATGTAATTGGAGTTGTAAAAATAGGTTCTCTAGCTACTATCGTCTCTAATACTAAATCGTTCGTCTCTGGTTTCTCACTAATACTATCTTATCACGCATCTAACTTTTTTGCAAGCAAATATTTTACTTCATGTTATACAGGCCAAATTTTTGGTAAAAGCCGAGGTAGACAATTTGACAGTTTTATAGTTAAATAAGTTTACTGAGATTTGTTTTTGGTTTTACCTTAGCTTCAGAATTTAAACTCCACTCCCAAATCATTTCTTTTAGCCAATCCGCATTTACATCTAACCATTCCTTTATTTTTGTATCAAACACCTCATCAGCTTCATCTAGTGGCTTACCGTTAAAATCACATTTATGAAGTTTCTTGCCTATAGAAAACAAAAATCTGATTGGGCATCTATTAAAATTTACAGACATAGACCCGTATTCATCCTCGTATACTAGCACATAATCGTCTTCTTTGTCCTCTTGATCAACTTCAACTATTTCTTCATTGTCTTGAAGAGCTGCTTGCTTTTCATCCACTAAAAAACAATCAAGGTCGGTATCGAAAATTTCGCACCAACCATCCCAATAGATTACACCTAAATCTGCTTTTGCAGTAATAAACGCGCCAGCTTTGTACATTATATTAAAACGATCTCTTTCAAAGCCATCGAGATTAGACAAAATATTATTGATACTTAAAACGTAAGTTTTATTATCTACGTAAACATAATAACTTTTGTCATCTCTTAGCTTTATTGAAATTTCACATCCGTGCATACTTCCTTCTTTCTTAGAAATATTATATTTATCTAATTCTCCTGACCTTGCCTCGTAATAAAAGCGGTCTAGAATATGAATTGAATTATCTTTTTGATCCTCTTCATATAAATGCCTAACAACATCCACAATGTCTATCTCTACACGATAACTATGCGCCTTATTATCATTGTAGGTTTTGCCCATTTGGAGGCAGCATCTTTCCCAACAACTATAAAAGCCGCCCGAAAACGCCGCCTGAGCACCTATGCAATACAAATGGAAGCTTTCTAATTCTAACTGTGATAAAGTTTGTGAAAGTGGAATATCCGCTGCTCTTGCACCAATTAAGCATTTTGCTACAACAAATGTTAGACTTTTAATTCTTTCACACCAAATATCCTTGAGTTTTTCATAGATTTCCATAATCACCTCGCAAAATTACTTATAGATTGTGTGAAGTAGGCCGTGATGTGGTGGACTTTAGTTATTACTATTTTATTACAAAATTTTTTAAAGTCAATACCTGTAAATACAATTGAAGTATACAGACCAAATTTTTGGACTCTGCTATATTTATATCTTGACGATTTACGAATTAAACAACATCAGTACTAGCACCATTGTCCAATTCGGGTGGACTTTCTACACCTCATGCAAGTTATTCTTGCTCTGATGAATCAGAGTTCTTTGGTTCTAGCTCCTTCGGTGCATCTTTATCGCCCTGTGTTTCCTTAAGCTTTTTACGATGCTCTTCATCTTTATAGAAAAGCAAAAGTAAAAGGCCTATAAGTGAACAAATTCCGCCAAAAATAAACATGCCAAAAAAGCCTTCGTTTAGTGTCATTTGGAACACAGTTTGTATATCGTCGCTTCTATTGTCTATTTCAGCAAGATAATTATTTTGGGCTTCATCAAACTTAGCTGGAATTGCATCGCGCACTACCTTAAGTTTATCAATTGTATCAGCAAGCTCATCACGAGAAGCCTGCAAATCTTGCTCGCCACTTCCCATCTCGTTTTGTGCATTTTGCATTTGACTCACCGCATTGCTCATTTGCGACTTGCCCTGTTCAATTCCTGAAATGCCCGCTTCTAACTTTGCAATAGAAGCCTTAAGTTCGGCCTGGGCAGGCTCTGGAGCACCAGCAGCCTGCATTTGAGCAAGTGCCGCTTCTTGTGCCGCCTTTGCAGTTTGCATTTGTTCAATTTGACTGTCCATCTCTGAAATCTGCGATTGCATCTCACTAATATTTGAAGACAAATCGTTTTTGCCGCTTGCCATCTCACTCAGCGCTTCATCCATTTCTGCAAGACCATCTTCCATAGCCACAATACCAGCGTCAATGCCATCTTGCGCTTCTTTAATAAGATCTGGTTTTAACTGTCCAAAAATATCATTAACCATAACTTTCGTAGTATCTGTTATTGTAGTGATATCACTATTTTCCATAAGTTCAATGGTGGAATCACTTACCTTAATATCTTTATCACTTGCATCTGGATCCATCTCAACTTCAAATTTTGTATAATCCATAAGTTTTGGAATCTCTAGACCTTCAAGCATTTCGGCGCCTTCTTCGGTATTTTTCATGTCATCAATTTGTTGATCTAGCTCTTGAGCATAAGGAAGAGCGCTAACCTCAACTTCTTTTGGCATAACCTCCATTAAGTTGTCTTGCATATTTGCACCAGCATGCGCAATAAATGCAACCATAATCGCAGGAGCAACAGCCGTACCAATAGAGCGAACAAGCGAAAGAGTTGCAAGGGCGCTGTTTGCCTCTTTGTCATCGGTTTTTTGAAGCATCATATAATTGAGAGGGGTACCCATGGTAAAACCAAGACCAAAGCCCAGAAGAATGAGAGAAACCACAATATTAAACATATTAGGATTAGGACAAGCAATAAAGCTAAGGTAGGCACAACCAGCAGCGGCTACACCAAAACCCATGCCAAGGACGGGCTTGACACCCATCTTGTCAATCATCTTGCCCGACATAGGACCACCTGCGCCCGCGAAAAGACCAAGAATAATGATGAAATAGCCACCACTACCGCTGGCAATACGAGCAGCGTTTTCGCAGAACTGAGGCAAAAATGCCGTTGCCATCATAAGAATGCCTGCAGCAAGAGAACAAATAAGCGTAATAACAATGCTTGGGTTTTTGAAATAATTGATATTCATAACAGGGTCGGTAACCTTGCGTTCTATCAAAATGAAAATAGGAAGCAAAATTATAAAGGCAAGCAAATATGGCCAAACATCCATACTTTGAATTGAATTGCCAATGTCGAAAAAGTCAATGTTTTTAAGACCAATAAGCAAGCTAAGGGTTGCGAGAGTCAAAACAACAATGCCGCCCCAGTCGATAGGCTTAACATCTTCTTCACGGCTATTGGGCAATTTCAAAAAGCCCATAATCAAAATGAATGCGCAAATTGGAATGTTTACATAAAAGATGAACTGCCAGTTTTCATGACCAAAAATGTCCATGATAAGACTGCCAGCAGATGAGCCAAAAACATTTGCAACACCATAAACCGCACCTACAAGGCCAAGGGCCATGCCACGTTTTTCTTCTGGGAAGGCAGTGCCGAACTCGGCAGTCGCAACCGGCATAATGCCCCCACCACCAATTGCTTGAATTGCACGGCCTACAATGAGTACCCAAAAGTTACCAACGTTTTGAGAAAGCCCGCAAATAAGGGAACCTAGTCCAAACAAGAACACGCACAGCAAATAGATATATTTGCGACCAAACTTGTCGGCAAACTTGCCCAT
>JAKSUU010000033.1 GCA_024408695.1 Coriobacteriales bacterium
ACAAAGAAGAATTAATACCTCTGAAAAATACTGTATCTCCTTGGTTTATATTTAAACTTTCGACACTTGGAGCAGAACTAGATGAAGATGCATGTGCGGCAAGACTAAAATCTTGCCAATTAGACTCAAACTCAGGGTCCAAATAACAAATCTCAATATTCTTTTTATGCAAGGCAGTATTGGTGATTTTAATTTTTGCGCCACTAGAGTCCATAGCTGTAAATGATAAATAGTTGTTAGCTGCGCTTGTTGGTACCCAGTTCACGGGAATGTGCGATGAATCTCTCGTAGATGTATCAAGAGATGAAGGTCCATAGAATAAACCGACTGATTTTGTATTTTTTAACCAGTCTTGAGTTGTGTCATTTTCCCAAGTTGTAAATTTAATTTTAATATATGCTAAATTTGAACAAGAATCAAACATATGGTTATAGCATTTTGAAGTTAATGTAGTTGATTCTAAATGAGGTGCATCTTTTAGTTTTATGCAAGATTCAAACATTGATTCATAGCAAGATACCGCTAGGTTAGTTGCAGGCAAATTTGGAGCATATGCCAATGAATCACATTTATAAAACATGGATTTGTAACAACAATTAGAAAGCGTTTGCCCGGGTAAATTGGGAGCCTGAGTTAATTTTGAACATTTCGCAAACATTGAATCGTAGCAAGAAACCGATAAACTTTCAACAGGTAAGTTTGGAGCTACAGTTAAATTTGAACATGCGTAAAACATATTTTTATAGCAGGATTCTTGTAAACTTTCACACGCAATAGTTGGAGGTAGCGTTAATTCTTCACAGTTTTCTAGCATGCTTTCATAGCAAGACGGCTTTGCAGCTGTAGCTGGCAAACTAGGACAAATTGTAAGTCCAGAGCAATTTTTAAACAATGCTTTATAACAAGAATTCGAAATAACAGTTGCATCTAAGCTTGGGGCTGTAATCAAGGAAGAATTTTTATTAGCAGATGCAAATAGATTTGCAAAACAATATGAAGAAATTGTTGGCTGACCACCAGCTTCAACAGTTGAATAATCAAGCAAAGAATTTAATTTGCCTATGCATGAAAAACTTCCATTCAAATCAAAATTAAATGAACTTGCAAGATTATCAGAGCCTAAAGACGAATTTCCTGTGCCTCTTAAATATAATTTTTGATCTAAGTAAAATTCGATAAAGTCATTTTGAGAATTTGGCGCAAGATCAAAACTATACCAACCATCATTATCATTTTGAGCAGGGTCTGTAAATGAAGCTTTTATAGAGTCCAAATATTTGTACTCTAAATGAATGGTGTTGGAACTATTGTTATGTATTGTTATTTTACTGTTAGTAGATGTCTCTGCGCAAAAACAAATGTAAGCAGATAGAGCATCAGTATTTAATATATCATAGACTTTATTCTTAATTCTATCGGAAACGGATGGGGGTCCTCCAGCAACATAAACATTATTAATACTTTGATAGTTATTTGAAATTTGACTTAAAACGGAATAATACATAGAATTAGTGTCAGTAAGCATAGATATTGAATTATTTTTACCACATAGAGGGCCTATGCTTAAAGGATCAGCGTTACTGTATCCCCATGCTATCGCCATGTTATCATAAGTCATTGATTCGCTATTTACACAATAGTCAGCAACAATAGTTGATGTAGCAATTCTGTTTTTTCCACCAAGACGAATTGTCGTGTTTGGACCTAACTTATTTTCAATGCTTTTTTGCGTGTAATTACTGACCGCGGCTTCCGAACCTAAAATTATTACTTTAGTAAAACCTGCATTTCCAATTTCTTCGATTATATCTTGAAATAAATCGCCATCTCTATTTGTCAAAAATATTGGATAATGCTTTTGATAAAGCAACGGAGCGGCCGAAGCAGGATCTGCATAACTCCATCCATTAGAAACAACAGCAACATTTGGTAATGAAAAACCAAGCTGACGAGCTCTTTTATATAATTCAAAAGCTGTATAACATCTATTAGTTCCTGCAACAACATCATAAGTGCAACCTGGATTAATAGCAATCGCTTCACCTAAAATGTTATCGGGAATTGAAGCACCTGGCACCCATATTTTACTAGGTTTTAATATACTTAAAGCATCGGCTGCCTCATTATTCAAATGCAAAGCTTTTGCATTTGTTAAAACTATAGCCCCATCAAATAAACCTGCAAAAAAATTAGAAGCTAGGGCATCGGGGAAATCATCCCCACGCGCTAAAATACAAGGTTTATTTTTAGTGTCAGGAAATTTATCTAATGTTTCATTCACAACATCTAGCATCGTGCCGTAACGATTTGTTCCAGATAAACGATCAACGGTTTTAGTTGTAGAATATATTTGCTGATTGTTCTCATTATATAAATTGGTGGCATAGGCACAGGAACAAGTTAATATAAACAAAATAGTCAAAACTGATACTGCAGTGAGAATTAATTTTGAAGAAAACTTAACTTTTTTCATAGCAATACCCCCTTTGGAAATTGCCTTCAAAATTATTATAAATATTAAATTAATCTATTGTTAAAAAATATGTATTGATTCCTTAGGCAAAAAAGGATAATATACTCAAAGTCAAAAAGGAACTTAAATTGATTGTTTTATCAATCTTTAAGCTCATTAGAGCGTATAAATATTTAATCTTATTTATTCGACTTATATAAATGCATATGTAATTTCTTTAAATTGTTCTCGGTATTTAATATTTTTTTTAATTATTTTTGAACTAAGTTTGCGATTTATAAAAATTGCCACATTAAATTTGACCCGTCCTTAATATGCGCTCAAGGTCTTCTTCTGATAAAACTGGCACGCCGAGTTCCTGGGCTTTCGTAAGTTTTGAACCAGCATTTTCGCCAGCAATAACATACGATGTTTTTTTGCTAACGGAACCTGAACACTTGGCTCCGTATTCTTTTAGTGCATCTTGAGCTGCATTGCGATCGAAATTTTGAAGACTACCGGTTAGAACAAAAGTGAGGCCTGCAAGGGTTTGAGGTTTTGCTTGTGATTCATCTATTTCAAAATTGAGACCAGCTTGGCGCAAAGATTCTATAAGTTCAAGATTTCGTGGAAGTTCAAAAAATGCTTTAATGGAAAGGGCTCCAACATCGCCAACGCCTTCGATTTCGCAAAGTTCATCAAAATTAGCATTAATAAGAGCATCAATATTTTTAAAATGTTTGGCTATAAGTGTTGCAGTAGTTTTACCAACCTGGCGAATACCAAGAGCAAAAAGCACGCAGTCGAAAGGCTGGGATTTTGAGCCTTCTATGCTTGCGATAAGGTTTTCCTTTGTTTTATCTTTGCCTATGCTATCCGGCAGAATTTCTTTGCGAAGATGATAAAAGTCACTGAGTTTTGTAATGAGTTTTTCTTCTACAAGTTTTTGGATAATTTTTTTTCCCGCACCATCTATGTCCATTGCACCGCGCGACACAAAATGTTCAAGACGATTTTGAAGCTGATCTGGGCAATCGAAGTTATCACATCTTAAATATGCGCCATCTTCGTGAAGAAGCGAACCGCAACATGGGCAATTGCGAGGAGCATTGTATTCTTTTACGTCGGCTGGGCGAAGGTCTTGAATAACACCAACCACCTCTGGGATTACATCACCGGCCTTGTGAATAATAACTGTGTCGCCTATGCGTACATCTTTACGCATGATTTCTTCAAAATTATGAAGTGTGGCTTTGCTAACGATTGAACCGTCAATACTTGTTGGTTCAAAAACTGCAACTGGGGTAATGACACCAGTGCGCCCAACCTGCAAAGCAATTTCGCGCAAAATTGTTGATTTTTCTTCTGGGGGAAATTTAAAAGCAATTGCCCAACGTGGCGCCTTTGAGGTAAAGCCGAGAGCGTTTTGGATTTCGAGGTTATCGACTTTTATTACAGCGCCATCGATATCATATGGCAGGCTGTTGCGCATCTCAAGAGCCATGTTGCAAAAATCAATAACTTCGTTTGCATTTGATAGAGTCCGAATATTTGGATTCGTAGAAAATCCCGCATCTTTAAGCCAACCAACAAATGAATGCTGGGTAGTGATGTTGGACTCTTGCGGAATATCTGTATATTTTGCTGCAGCATATATAAATGTTGCAAGATTACGTTGTTTTGTGATGCTTGGCTCTTTTTGACGAAGAGAACCACTTGCAGCATTGCGACAATTTGCGAATTTTTTCTTTGGTGCAAGCTTGCGCTTGTTCAAATTTTGCGCATCGATTCTATCGTTTTCCTCTTGAATTTCGGCATTTTGTTGGTCAATTTGTTTATTTAGCTGCTCAAATGATTGTTTTGGCATATATACTTCACCACGCACCTCAATTATTTGCGGAGGATTATCAAGATTAAGTTTTTTGGGAATGTCGGCAATTTGAAGAGCGTTTTGAGTGATGTCTTCGCCAGTTTGACCATCACCACGAGTTGCTGCACGAGTTAAAATACCTTGTTCATATGTAAGTGCTATGCTTGCGCCATCAATTTTTAGCTCGCAACAATATTTTGTTGCGTTCGCGGTTTTGGCATCGAAGGCGGATTCTATTGCATCGTGAGTTCGAGTTAACCAAGCCTTTAATTCTGCTGTATCCATTGCGTTGTCAAGGGAGTACATTTTTACCTGATGGGTTGCAGGTGAAAAAGCTGTTGTAGCACTTCCCCCTACAGTTTGAGTGGGAGAATCTGCTGTTTTAAATTGAGGAAATTTTTCTTCAAGCTCGCGAAGTTCGCGCTCTAGAGAATCGTATGCGGCATCGCTAAGCGTTGGTGCATCCTTTTCATAATAATCGGTTCGAGCTTGATTAATTTGGTCTTTTAAAGCAACGATGCGCTCTTGAGCAAGCTCTTGTTCGCTTTTAAATTTTGAAAAGTCTATAGAATTTTGTTTAGCCATAACGCATTTCTTTCAGTATTATCGTTGGTACAAAATATACCTGATATTTTTTGTACCAATTTGCAGGTCAAGTATATGGTACAAAAAATACCTGATAAATTTTGTACCGAAATATTTTGTACCAAAGTAAATCTAATTATAAAAAATAACCATACTCATAAGTAAATCTTTGGCTTCAACATTCAAGTTAAAACCAAGAGCACGAGTCCAAATATTTATAGACTTAGCTGCCTGCTCATAAAGCATGGCTTTACCATCAAATGCAATCGCATCATTTTCTCGGGCAGCCAAAATCAATAGATTTTTGCTATTTTTATAATTAACATCCATCACAACTTGGTCTTGAAAAAACAAATTTGCATCAACTAAATTTGCCTTACACAAATCGACGCTTGTAGCATTTATGAAAATATCGCAAAAAGAAACAATCATAGAAATCTGACCATACTCATAAATTGAAATTTGTTCGGCTTTTGATGTTCCCAAAACATCAACAATAGGAACAATCATTTTTTTTGCTTTAGATGGATTACGGCTTATAACTACGATATCTCCAACTTCTTCCTTTAAAAGTTCAAAAATTATAGCGCGAGCACAAGGACCACTGCCACAAATACAAACACTTTTATTTTTTAGAGAAATTTGGCCTTGAGATTTAAGTGCACAGATAGCACCTATGCCGTCAGTATTATAAGCGTAAACTTCCAAATCCACCCTAACTAAAACATTGGCACCAGCACATGCTTTAACTGCCTCACTTGAAAAATCTGCATAAGTTGAAGCAAGTTCTTTATAAGGTGTTGTAATATTTAAGCCACGATAATGCCCCATTCGAACAAGATCCATTTGATATAAAGCTATTTGCTCATCGGCACATTCTTGAAGGCTATAATTGAAATTTAATTCTTTTGATTTATAGAATTTATTATGAATATTTGCAGATAACGAATGCGAGATATTCTTGCCAATAAGCGCAAAATCAATTCCTACACGCTCGCCCTTTTTGCGACCGCCATTATCTCCTGTTGTATATGCACTTGACCACATAACTTCACCTTAAATAGTAACAGTAAGACATTGCTTAACCGTTGCACACAACAATTGAAACATCAAGGTTCTCCCCCCCCCTGTGTTTCAAAAAAAGCAACAGTTAGGTTACCGTCCCCGAGGTGTTTCATATTAGAGCCTTAGCATCTTTTTTTGCAACATAGGCAACGGTGCATCCTTCTGGTTGCATTTTTCTCAATGCAATTTTATCTACATTTCGCAAAATTTTTGTATGCTTTAAATCTTGAGTAGCAAGTGGTTTAACCAGCCAACTTTCCATACCCAAAATGTGACCACCCAAAATATCTGTAAAAGTTTGATCGCCTAAAACCAAGGTGTTTTTTCTTTTTGTACCCATATGCCATCTTGCTTGCAAAAAACCATGAGGACAGGGCTTTAAAGCCTTTGTGACAAGTTCAACATTCATTTTTTTTGCAGCTTTTACAATTCGACCATGCCAGTTATTCGACAAAAAAACAACTTCTATGCCAGATTTTTGAACTTGTTTAACCCATTTTTTTAAATTACGAGGCACTTTTTTTTCGGTACGAGGAAGTATTGTATTGTCTAAATCTAAAACGATTCCTTTGTAGCCAGCATCAATAATTTCTTGTGGTTTTATATCTAACACAGAAACAAAATAGCGATCTGGTTTAAAAAGCCTCATTTTATTTGTCCTTAGCTAAAGCAGCATTAAATTGATCTAGAGTTTCAAAGAAATAGGTTTTACTATCTTTATAGGAATAGAAAAAATAATAATACTTTGTATCGGCAGGCTGAGCTGCAGCCACTAAAGAATCATAACCTGGACTTGCAATTGGCCCAGGAGGCAGCCCCTTATTATTTGGATTACGCGTATTGTATGGGCTGTCTGATTTTAGGTCTTGATCTGTAAGTTCTTCTGTCATTTCCTTTCCAACAGCATAATAAGTTGTTGGGTCACATTGAAGTGCCATATTTGCATCTAGACGATTATATAAAACACTTGAAATATTTTTCTTGTCATCATCAGACCCAGATTCTTTTTCTATAATTGATGCCAGATTAGTTAACTTATAAACATCTAAATTTTTACTTTTAGCATATGTCATATCAATAGTGGAAATTTTTTCATCAAAATTTTTAAGCATAAGCGCAATCAAATCATTAGCACTAAAGCCATCGTCAACAAAATATGTGTCGGGGAATAAAAATCCTTCTAACGAATTATTTGCTGTATTAACTAAATATGGATAGTCGTCTTTAAACGCAGATGCATTGGTTGCTTTAGCATAAAAATCATCATATGTAATATGGGTAGTCTGCGCCACTTCTTTTGCAATTTCTGTTAATTTATAGCCTTCTGGAATAGTCAACTTAACTCCAGCGGCGCCTGCTACTATTGCATCGGCAATCTCTTGAACACTCATGCCTCCAACAAAGTGATAGGTGCCTGGCTTAAGTTGTGATCCTAAATTTTTTTGCTTTACATATGATACAAAGTCGTTAGAGCTATTAATCAAATGCTCATCGGCAAGTTTTGCTCCAATAGATTTTGCACTGTCGCCTTCGACTACTTCTATTGTCACTTCTTTACCTACTTCTACATTATTTTTAGGCATAAAGAAAAATATAGCTGCACCTGCAATAACAATCAGAATAACTGAAATAATAATGATTGGAAAAAGTTTCCCAGAAGATTTCTTTTTTGCAATATGTTGAGCCATAATATTTAACGAAAGTTTGCATCAAGAAAACCCTGAAGAATTACACTTGCAGCAATTGCATCAAGTTTTCCTCGCATCTGTTTTTCGCTATACCCTTCCTCTCTTAATACGTTTTTTGCAATTTTTGAACTTAAACGTTCATCGTAAAAATCAAAACTAAGCTTTGCATTGGACGCTATTTTTTTTGCATCATTTTTTACACTTTGTGCTTGAACATGTTTTTTACCATCTAAACTTACGGGACATCCAAAAATTAATTTATCGGGCATATAATTTGTAAGAAGGTCCTTCCACGGTTTTGCGTTTGCCATCACTTCTTTAGTTGACAAAATTTTAATTGGATAAGCAATTTTTTCTTCAGTATTTGCATACGCAATACCAGTGCGCACTTTTCCAATGTCAAGACCAAGTAAGTTCATAAATCAACTATAAATTATATGAATGCTTTGTAGCACTAATGGCTTCATCGATTTTTGAAGGATCATTTCCTCCGGCCTGCGCCATGCCATCTTTTCCGCCACCACTGCCCCCAATAATTGGTGCAATTTTTGAAACAACATCCTTTGCGCTAAAGCCATTTTTAACAGCTGCATCATTAGCGCCAGAAATCATATATGCTTTTTTGTCATCGCTAGAAAATAGAACAACAGCAGTTGCATCTTTGCCTTGCAATTGCTTAATGCCATCCCAAACACTACGAAGTTCGGGGATTTTTGCATCCTCAATATTCGCAATAACAAGTTTTGTGCCTTGAATATCGTATGCACCTTTAAGCAAGTCTTTTGCAACATCGTTTGCCTTATTTTTAAAAGAATTGGCCCGACCACGACGTAGCTCCTTAACTTGCGCTTGAAAATCGTCGATTTTTTTACCAATAGTTTCGGGGTCTGCAACCAATTTTTCGCATGCCTCAATTAAAACCGAAACTTGCTTGCGAACATATTTAAAGGCTTCATATGATGTAAGGGCCTCGATACGGCGAGTATTTGCGCCAATAGAAGATTGACTAAGAATAATAAATAAACCGATTTCGGATGTTCGCCCAACGTGAGTGCCACCACAAAGCTCACTTGAAAAATCTCCTGCTTCAACAACACGAACAAACTCACCATATTTTTCTCCAAAAAGGGCGGTAACTCCACTTTCGCGTGCAGTATCTAAAGAAGTTTCATAGGTTCGAACAGGCAAGTTATTCGAAATTTCCTTGTTTACGATAAGTTCGACTTCTTGAATTTCTTCACGCGTCATTGCGCTAAAATGAGTAAAATCAAAACGAAGGCGGTCTGGTGCAACATAAGAGCCAGCCTGCTTAACGTGGTCACCAAGAACAATGCTAAGTGCTTTTTGCAAAAGATGAGTTGCAGTATGATTGCGAGCAATTTGATTACGCCTGTCAACATCAATTTTTGCATTAAGTGCAT
>JAKSUU010000034.1 GCA_024408695.1 Coriobacteriales bacterium
TAGGTGGCGATGGCATAGATAGAGTTTTTGAAGAGAATGTAAATGAATTTTTGCGCATCCATGGATGCAAAACAAAACTTATTAAAGGTTACGGAATGACCGAGCTTTGTGCTGCAATTAGTGGATCGGCTAATCCAAAAACGAATAAGCTTGGTAGTTCGGGAATTCCATTTGCGCATTCTATAGTCTCTGTTTTTAAACCAGGTACTGAAAAAGAGCTTAAGCTCGGCGAAACTGGAGAAATTTGTGTACATTCTCCAAACGCTATGCTCGGGTATTATGCAAGCAAGCAAGAAACCAATAATGTTTTATTCAAGCACAAAGATGGCAAGATTTGGGTTCATTCTGGAGATTTGGGATATATGGATAATGATGGTTGCATTTATATAATTGGGCGTTCAAAAAGAATGATTATTAGATATGATGGTTATAAAGTTTTTCCTTTGCAGATAGAAAATGCTCTATGCAAACATCCTTTAGTAAAAAGTTGCTGTGTAGTTGCTAAAAATGATAAAAGTTCTGTGCAGGGAATGCTCCCAGTTGCATTTGTGGTTGCAGATTCAAAATCCATACATAACGATTCAGAATTTAAAAAAGAGCTAATTAGATATTGTCATAAAGAATTGGTTGAATATGCAATACCAGCAGATGTTATTTTAATTGATAGTTTACCACTAAGTTCTATCGGTAAAATTGATTATAAAAAACTTGAAGATTCAATAAATTGAAACTTTATATAAAAATGCACGCCAAGTTAATATATTGCCTAGCGTGCATTTTTTCTATTGCAATACAAGTTATTGTTCTACTAATTAAACATCCAATCCAGCGTGGTAGCCTTCATAACTTGCTTTTGTAATATTTGCAGGACGAGTGCAATCGCCAATTTCACGAATCCAAGGAGCTGTGCCACGAAGTTCATCTACGCCTGAGCGATTTGGACGTTGCCCAACAGCACAAATAACAGTTTCTGCCGGAATTGTAAATTCTTTTCCATCCTTATCTTTGCATACAAGACCTTCATCAGAAATTGCAGCGCCAGAAGTGCATGTATAAACTTCAATGCCATCTTCAATTTGTTTCATCAAAATTGGACGATGACGCATATTGCAATCTGGAGCCAAGGTGTCGCGCATTTCAACAATTGAAACTTTTTTGCCAAGTTTGTTAAGATGAACTGCGCATTCACAACCAGCAAGTCCGCCACCAAGTACAGCAACAGTATCTTTAACTTCGTCTTCATGCAAATACAAATCATTTACAATAATAACTTTGTCTTTATCGATGCCTGGCAATGGAGGAACAATTGGGTTCGAACCAACCGCAATAATTAGAGCGTCTGGTGCAAAACCTTCAACAAATTTTGCATCTGCTTTTGTGCCGAGTTTGATCTCAACGCCTTCGCTAATGCATTCGCGCTCTAGGGTAGTTGCTAAATCATACATCTCTTTTTTGAATGGAATTGTTTCTTCACATTTTAAGATGCCACCAATTTTTTCCTGAGCCTCTACAAGGGTTACATTATGACCGCGTTTTGCAGCAGTTTGTGCAGCGCGTAAACCAGCTATACCGCCCCCAACAACCAAGACTTTTTTAGCTTTAGGAGCTGCTGGAACATCCAGCCCTTCGATTTCGCGACCAATTAGTGGATTAATTGAACAACGGCGTGTTTGTGTAACAGGGCGCTCTGCCATGCAAGTAAAGCAACGCAGGCAATGTTCAATTTCATCTTCTTTACCAGCAATAACTTTATTTGGAAGTTCTGGATCTGCCATTAAGGCACGAGCCATATAAATTACATCTGCCTTGCCTTCGCGCAAGATTTCTTCCATTTGATATGGATCACTAAGTGCACCAATTGTTGCAACAGGAATATCAACATGTTTTTTGATTTCTTCTGCTAAATAAACATTGTCGCCATGAGGCGCAAACATAGGAAGGTGAGTATTAAAAAATCCAAATTGGTAAGAGCCAGCACTAACATGTACCATGTCAACTAAGTCTTCAACAGCGTGTGCAATCTTGCAGCCTTCAGCTAAGTCATAACCGCCGTCAAAAAGTTCAGAACCACTCATTCTAAATTCAATCGGGAAAAATGGTCCAACTGCATCGCGAACGCTTTGTAAAATTTCAAGAGGAAAACGCATACGGTTTTCAAAAGATCCACCATATTCATCGGTACGTTTATTAAACCAAGGGCTAATGAATTGATTTAAAAGCCAACTGTGACCACCATGAACCATAATCATGCCATAACCAGCGCGCATAGCAAGCTTGGCAGTTTCGCCGTAGCGTTGAACAATATCTGCAATTTGTTCTTTAGAAAGTGCTTTAACAGGAATGCCATCTGGGCGTGTTGTGTCGCTTGGACCCCATTGGCAAAGTCCTTGCTTTTTATCTTTGTCAATCAAATATGTACCTGCATATTGACCACTGTGACTAAATTCAAGAGTTGCAACAGCACCGTGGCGGCTAATCGCATCTGCTGTCCATGTATGAGCAGCAAGCAAGCCTGGTGTTTGCAAATCTAAATGTAGCATATGTGAGCCATCAGTTTCTGGGTGAACAACAAGTTCTGAAGCAGTAACAGCTGCAGCGCCACCTTTAGCTTTAATTTCATAAAATGGGGGAGTACGACGTCCTGGTGCACAATCTGCAGTGATATCTGTAGCACCAACTGGTGCTGCGAACATGCGGTTTCTGAATGTTGTGCGTCCAAGGACAATTGGACTTGTTAAAAGTGGAAATTTGTTTGCCATAATTATTCCTTTCTACTTTAAAAACTTTATGAGGAACGCGTTGAAAAGCGTTCCACCACCAAGCGTTTTTTAATGCGCTTGGATAAAATCTTTCCTAATTGCTATTTGCGATTGCGCTTCCAATTGCTGCACCAGTTATGGCACCAGCAGTGCCTCCAGTTTCGGCCGCTGTCCATTTGACAAAACTATCTATATTAAAGGTTTGTACCCAAACTTCGCCATCGCCTTCAAGAATTGTATTAAAGAAACCTTGCCCTCCTAGTAATTTATTTTTCATGCCCTTAACGCTTTGAACAGACATATTTATACCTTGTGTGTATCCAACAAGACCACCAGATTGAACTACAAGAGCTTTCCCGGGCTTTAAAGTTTTTTTAACAATAGATCCAGCTACTTGAACAAAGGCAAGAGATTCATTTTTTGTTGCAGTAAGTTTTTGCAGGATAAAGCCTTGGCCACTAAAAATACCAGACTTGATCTTTTTTTGAACATGAATATCAAATTCTACGCTCACATCTGATGCCATAAACGATTGTTTTGCAAGAACAATGCTTTCATCTTTATTTAGGATAACTGGAAGTACAGTTCCTGGAAAATCCATTCCTGCAACAAATTTTCCATCGTCCAGTGCAGTGTAGTAATTTCTAAAAGAATCTGTGCCACTCACAGCCTTCTTAAAAAAACCTTTTACACCGCCTGCTTGTGTTTTCATCTCAAAGCAATTATCCATCCAGTGCATGCCACCATTATTTACACAGATTTCTTGTCCGCGTTTCATTTTAAATTCAACAACAGGGAATGTTTCCCCAATGATTTTATATTTGAGCATAATAACCTTTCGCGACTCTATCGCCTTGCTAAATATTATACTAACTTTATTACTATTTACGAGTATATTATTAGCAAATTACTATATTTTTTTAAATAGTTCTAAAATAATATTCACTTTAATCGATATTTTTCAGGGGTAAATATGGAAGAAGTTTTAAGTCCTATTGCGACTTTTATTAGTACAGTAGATGCTTGGGTTTGGTCTTGGCCACTCATCATTATTTTAGTCGGCACCCATTTGTTTATGACTATTCGTACTCGTTTTATTCAGCGTAAAATTGGTCTTGCAATTAAATTAGGATTTCAAAAAGATGATTCTGCGGGTGATGTCAGCCCATTTGCTGCACTCGCCACAACGCTTTCTGCAACAATTGGCACTGGTAGCATTGTAGGTGTTGCAACTGCTATTGTATGTGGTGGTGTAGGTAGTGTTTTTTGGATGTTTGTAATTGGCTTGCTTGGTATTGCTACAAAATATTCAGAAGTTTACATTGCGGTTAAATATCGTGTAAAAGATTCATCTGGTAATATGCTTGGTGGTGCGATGTATGCGCTAGAGCGTTGTTTTCCTGGTAAAAAGTGGGCAAAGGTTGTTGGAATTTTATTCTGTGTATTTACAGCAATTGCTTGCCTTGGTACGGGTGCAGCTGTTCAATCAAATTCGATTTGCGGAATCGTAGCCGAATATGCTCCTGGTGTTCCAATGTGGGTTATTGGTCTTGTGTGTGCTGTCTTGGTTGCACTTGTTATTTTTGGTGGAATTAATACAATATCAAAAGTCTGTGAAAAAATTGTTCCTGTAATGGCTGTATTTTATATTGTATGTTGTTTGATTATCATTTGCATGAATGGTGCTTTTATTATTGATGCATTAAAATGGATTTGTGTGTGTGCATTTACTCCTCAAGCTATGGTAGGTGGGGGCCTTGGTTTTGGCATTATGACTGCCATTCGTTATGGTGCTGCCCGTGGCCTTTTCTCTAATGAATCAGGTCTAGGTACAGCACCTTTGGCTGCTGCAAATTCTGCAAGCACAAATCCTGCTCGTACTAGTTTAATTATGATGAGTGGTGCATTTTGGACTACTTGTGTTATTTGTTTACTAACTGCACTTACATTAATAACTACGATTCTTGCTAATTCAGATTTGAGCGCGGCTTATGCGGTTACAAATGCTTTAGCAATAGGTGAGGCACCAGACCAGCTTGCGCTAGCAACTTCCACAGGCGTGGGGCTTAGCGAAGGCTTTTCTAAAGGTTTAATTCTTGCGACAACTGCTTTTAATCAAATTCCAGTTTTTGGTCCCATTGTTCTAATTGTTGGAATGGCGCTATTTGCATATACGACTATGCTTGGCTGGGGCTGGTACGGCAATCGTGCAGTTACATATTTATTTGGTCAAAAGGCTAAAAAACCTTATAGCGTAATCTATGTTTTATTTGTATTTTTAGGCGCTATTGGTGGCTCTGCAATTCTGGCAACCATGTCATGGGATTTTGCAGACATAATGAATGGACTAATGGTTGTTCCTAATGTCATTGCAGTTTTGGCCTTATCAGCAGTTATTGCATAAGAAACATAGCATTATGTTTATGATGATAATTTAGACGAGAAATTTGAGGAAGAAATTCCAACAGTCGCACGTTAAACGCAACGATTAAACGCAACACCAAGGTTACCGTCCCCAAGTGTTGAAGGTTACCGTCCGCAAGTGTTGCGCCGAGCTCCTTTGTGTTGTAAAATTGAATTACATTTTTTCAAAAACTAAATTGCAGACGGTCCTGTCGCCACCACCCATACCTGTAGATAGTGCTGTAGATTGAGCAAAAGTATGAAGCTTATAGCCTTGTGCATATTGCTCGTTACATAAATCTTCAATCTCTTTAAAGTTTTTTGATCCTTTGCCAACAAATTTTTCACGTAAAACAACTTGCAAAACTCGATACTGACCAGATCCTAATTCTAATGAATTGTCTTGAGTATCGTTGAATCTATCCATTAATCCCATTTGAAAACTCCAATCATTTAAAGACTTTAAAAAAGTTAATTATAACTTTGTAATATTTTAAACTATAATTATTAATATTAATAGTTATTAATTTAAGTCTAATTAATTAATGGTTTTTAGTTCATCAATATTTATATTTTTATTTTTGCCAGTGGTTTTCCTTTTAAACTTCTTGGTTCGCAAAACTAAAATTTCTAATTATTTTTTGTTACTTGCATCACTTGTTTTTTATGCATGGGGAGAGCCAATATATGTTCTTATTATGATTGCCAGTATCATAATAAATTGGCTCGGAGGTATTTGTGTTTCTAAATTTGATGGTGGTGGTAAAAAGCTAGCGCTTGCAATTACTATTATTATAGATTTAGGAATATTAGGCTTTTATAAATATGCTGGTTTTGTTGTTTCAACTATAAATAAAGTTTTGGGTTCAGATTTTTTTGCGGTTCCAGAAATCGTTCTTCCTATTGGTATTTCATTTTTTACATTTCAGGCGATTTCTTATGTAATAGATGTTTATCGAAAAGACACTGAAGCTGCAAAAAGTCTTGTTAACGTGGCTCTTTATATTTCATTTTTCCCACAGCTTATTGCAGGCCCAATTGTTAAGTATAAAGAAATTAACAAACAAATCGAGCAACGCACAATTACTTTTGATGGGGTTGCGCTAGGCTTCAGGCGATTTATTTATGGTCTTGGCAAAAAAGTTTTGTTAGCAAATGTGCTCGGTCTTTGTGTTGATACGGTTTATGCAACAGACCCTGCAATGATTGATCCTGCAGCTGCGTGGATTGCAGCTCTTGCATACACATTTCAAATTTATTTTGATTTTTCGGGTTATTCCGATATGGCAATTGGTCTTGGTTCTATGTTTGGTTTTAAAATTCCAGAGAACTTTAATCAGCCTTACACATCAAAATCAATTACCGAATTTTGGAGAAGATGGCATATTTCACTTTCATCATGGTTTAAATATTATCTTTACATTCCACTTGGTGGTAATCGAAAAGGAAAAGCTCGCACCTATCTTAACCTTGTAATTGTCTTTTTTGCAACTGGTCTTTGGCATGGCGCAGATTGGTCTTTTGTTATTTGGGGTCTCTATCACGGTTTCTTTATGGTAATCGAGCGCCTGGGCCTAAAAAAATACCTCGATAAAACGCATGTAATTTCTCGAATATATTCTATGCTTGTAGTTATATTAGGCTGGGTTTTATTCAGAGCTGCAAATATTTCTTCTGCTCTTACAATACTTGCTCATATGCTAATGCCATGGAAATATGCTGCAATCGCCGCAATCCCGCTGTTTACATATTGCGATTTAAAAACAATTACCGTCATAGTTATTTCAATTATTGGCGTTGCAGTTCTTCCAGCAATTTCTCCAAAACTAAAAGAAAAATTTAAATCTTCAATTTTTGAAACCATCTTTTTAATTGTAGTTTTCATTTTATGTATTGCCTCGATTGCTGCAAGTAGCTATAATCCCTTTATCTACTTTCAATTTTAAGGCAAAAAATGAGAATCTCAAAATTAAGTAAAATCTTACTCATTGTTTTATTTTTACTCGTATGTTTAGCTGGAGTTTTGAGTATATTTTTTGGGAATTTTTTGGATATGAATAATTATGAAAATCGAGAAATGACTCAAAAACCCAATTTATCTATAAGTAATTTAACAGACTATCCTAGCCAATTTGAAGATTATTATAGCGATAATATGCCTTTTAGAAACACGCTAGTTACGCTTAATTCTTGCATCAATTATTTTATTTTTAATGTTTCATCTAATCCTGAGGTTGTTCCCACAAAAGATAATTGGCTTTTTTACAATAACGAAATTGATGGCGATGGTCCAATCATTGCTTATCAAGGCAAAAATTTACTCAGCGAAAACGAACTTAAAGCTATTGCAGATAGGTGTTTAGAAAATAAGAACTTTTTAGAGTCCCAGGGCAAAGAGTATGTTGTATTTATTGCTCCTAATAAAGAAAGAATATATGGGGAATATTTAGAAGCTAAGTATGGTTTAATAAGCGAACAATATCGAGCTTTACAAATTTATGACTATTTGAAAAAAAATACAGATATTCGAGTTTTGTACCCTTACGATGATCTTATGAAAGCAAAATCTCAAGTAGAAGAAAATATATACTTTAAGATAGATACTCATTGGAATGCAATTGGGGCGTATGTTGGTTCAAGAGTTTTATTAAATGAACTAGGTGTAAATATTCCAGATATTATTGACCCTGAAATTAGTATTCAAACTAAGGCTCCAAGAGCAGGTGATCTTGCAAATATGATGGGTCTTCATAGCCAATTAGAGAATGAAGATTATCTTGCTATTGTTGATGGTTACAACAAGCACGATTCAAAGACTTTGTCTAAAGATTTTGATAAATATTGTTTATTCAAGGCTACTACAGCTGATAAAAGAAAATTATTTGTTGCAACAGATTCTTATTTTGATCATATGGCCGACTATATCGGAACTCAGTTTAATACTGTATATTCACAAAAATTCTTTAACTATAGTTACGAAGATTTTTGCAACCAAAATCCTGATATTTTTGTATATGCCGTTGTAGAACGAAACGTTACAAGCCTTAGAGATTTTTCTGTTCAGCGTTAAGAGTCGATGTGTTTAGGTTTTGATTTTGAATGTTAATAAAAGCGAAAAAATGAATAAAAAGATTGCCAAAATAAGTCTTGTAATTGTTTTTATTTTGCTATGCACGATGTCTATAGTAGCAATTTTTTTTGGAAATTTTTTAGACATTAAAAATTATGAGAATCGTGAGATGGCACAAAAACCTCAATTTAGCTTCGAGAACTATCAAAGTTATCCTAAAGATTTTGAAGCGTATTTAAATGATAATGTTCCTTTTAGAAATGCTTTAATTTCTTTAAATTCATCAGTTGATTATTTTTTATTTCATAAATCTACGAATGATGAGGTTGTTGTTGCTAAAGATAACTGGCTTTTTTATAATCATTTGGATTCTTATAATATTTCTGATATGGATATATACCAGGGAAAAAATCTATATGATAACGAAAGTTTAGAAAAAATTGCCACAAAGTGCATGGAAAATAAAAAATATCTAGAGTCTTTAGGAAAGAAATTTTACATCGTAATTGGACCCTCTACGCAATATGTCTATC
>JAKSUU010000035.1 GCA_024408695.1 Coriobacteriales bacterium
GAAGTGTAGCATTTTGTTTAGAGCCTAAATTTGTTGAACTCTTCCATAACACTCTTTTTGACTCAAGTTTTTCCCATGTTCCATATTTTGGAGTTTTACCATCGAGCGAAACATAAATGCTACCAACTGGATAAATTACATCAAAAAATTGGGACTTTTGATTCTTAAAAGCTGTGACACTCGGATACTCAGTTTCGCTTGACTCATCTGCAAGCGTATCAACTTTATTAGATAGGTCTTCTTTGCCTTCATTTAAAAGATCAATTTGCCCATATTGCTCAACAAGGATTTGTTTTAGTTTTTCTACTTTTTTGACGATATCGCTAGCATCATCATTGTTATGATATTTGTTCACAATATGATCTATCTGACTGATTAGTCTTATGTATTTTTCTGAAGCAAGATAGCTATTTTTGATTTTATTTGTAGAGGATTTTATATCGCTAACGTCATCATCATAAGCTTCTACTTGTTCATAAAACGCATCGATTTTACCATTAACGTCATCGATTTCGCTCGCGATATCATTGGCCGTTTTTTCCATCGAAGCATTATTTAAGTAAACATCGTTGTACTCATTATGTAAATGAAATAAAACATAAACATAAATTGCGCACAACAAACACAATAAAACAAGAAAAATCGTATATATTTTTCTACCTATAGAATTAGAATTATTCATCTTAAGCAGTCCTCTTAAACATAGTGACAGCTATCGATGGTGGTTTAACTGTAGCGCCAGTTTGATAAATAGAATTGTAATGATTAAAATCCATGTATTTTGAATAATATTCTCTAAATGATCCGCTTCTTCTAAACTTCATTGCGCCTCCAAATCTATTGAATGCACCATTCGCACCAAAATCTCTAGGGTAAGCACCAGCGCATTGTCCAGTTGGACCTCCTTGATAATCAAAACCAGATCTAACATTTGGCAAGGTGGCCCCAAGCAATGATCCATTCCCAGTATCATCACTCCATAAAACTCTGCCAGATTCCAATTTTGTCCAGCTTCCGTATGAAGGCATCTGGCCACTTAAAGAAATGTAAATGCTACCAACAGGATAAAGATCATCAAAAAACTTTTTAAATTCTGTTAAAACACCGTCGGAGGAAAGATATTCATCACCTTCAAGGTCATCACTTAGAACATCAACTTTATTGTCTTTATCTTCTTTATTAGCTACTAAATTTTCAAGATTATCATTTTCTATGCCAAGCTGAACTGCCAACAATGTAAGAGGAGTAGGATCAAAAGGGTTGCTTGGGTCTAAAATATTATCAACGATTGTTTCAACATTCTTGATTTGAGATTTATCACTATAATCAAAATTGACACTATCGAGTTTTTCGCGAATTTTTATTACATATTCGTGGACATCATCTGCATCAAGCATTTTTTGATAAGCACCAGAATTATTTTCATCAATAAGCAAACTTTCGCCAATGCTATCAATGTTATTCGATAGCTCTACTTGACTTTTTTTTAAATTATCAATACCTTGACTATAATTCCAAATTACTATTTGAAAAAATATGCAGGCAAGCAAAACTAAAGCAATAAAAATAACTCTTGCAATTTTATTAACTTTTATATGCATAAAATTTGCCATTAAATATAAACTTTAATTATAACATTTAACGAGCATATTCTACATATTGTTAATTTAACTGATAAATAGCTTTTCGCTTATTCCCCTAAAAGTGCGACATCCAAATACACCTACATTTAAAAAGCTTGTGTATAATAATTTAAAATAGGGCGAAAAGAGAAAACTATGCAAAAAACAAGAAAACCTTTAAAAACAATATTAATTATCTTGCTGATTATTATACTGATTTTTATCGCAGTTGCAATTGGATATGTTGCTTATGTTTATGCCAGTTATCATCGTGTCGAAGACAATCAAGAACTCAAAATTTATCACGCTAGCACATTAGTTAACGACATCGATGAAGCCACTGAATACAATAAAGTCAATACAAGTAAAGAGCATAAAGCTATTTCTTATAATATTGGTTTTTCAGCATACGTCCACAACTTTTCATTTTTCATGGATGGTGGCCGTGAAAGCTGGGCAAAATCTAAAGAGAGCGTTATTGACACGACTAACAAAATTACAAAATTTTTAAAGGAGCAAAATGCAGATTTTTATAGTTTGCAAGAAGTGGATTCTAAAGGAACGCGCACATACAATGTAAACGAAGTTCAAATGATTCAAGATGGCATGAATGAATATAATACCTATGCAGTTTGTTTTGACTCACCATTTCTGTTTTGGCCAATCGCCCATCCACATGGAGCAAACACATCTAACATTATGACAATCAGCAGATACTTGCCTCACGCTGCTTTGCGCAGATCGCTTCCAATTGCAGAAGACTTAACAAAAATTGTGGATTATGATCGTTGTTATAGCCTTGCACGATACAAATGTGATAACGACAAAGAGCTTATAATTTATACGACTCATATGTCTGCCTATGCAAAAGATGAAGAAATAGCAAACAACCAGATAAAGATGCTTGTACAAGATATGCAAAGCGAATATGACAAAGGAAATTATGTAATTTGTGGAAGCGATTTTAACAGGCAAATTGTCGACAATCCGCAAAGCTACTTTAAACTTGATAGAATTCAAGAAACTCCGATTTTTCCAAAACAATGCTTAGATGGCACAAACATTAAATTAGTTGTTCCATTTGACATGGGAAATCCCGTTGGGTCTTGCCGTCATGCAGGTGTGGAGTATAGCTCTGATGTGCCGATTTGCAATATTGATGGCTTTTTAGCCTCAGACAATATTGAAGTTACAGCAAGCGATGTTATTGATACAAAATTTGAATACTCAGATCATAATCCTGTTTATATGAGCTTTAAATTTAAATAATGTTAACCATGCCAACTTAAATAGTGATTATAAATCACTTTGTACACTAAAAAGACAAATGTAACAGCAGAATGAGCTACACCCAAACTCATGTTCCATTTACAATTTCAATTGAGTGTCTAAGCATTAACACTATTATTCAGTAATACCTAGTATTATTTTATGTTAAAAAAGCCTTATTATAAAAATAATTACTCATAGACCAAACGCAATACATCAAGATGGAGCAGATGTTTGACCCCTGTCTATTGCAGTTGCAATCTTTAGATGCACTGCATAAACTATCGAAAAAAACGTGATACAGCATTAATAGATTGGCTATAACTCATAGCTGACCTGCGAATTGGTACAAAATATATCGGGTATGTTTTGTACCATTGTAATATCTCATAGCTGACCTGCGAATTGGTACAAAATATATCAGGTATGTTTTGTACCATTAGATGTGACCGGCGTAATCGTCAAAAGTTGGCTCTCCCCCATCTTCAAATACAGGTTCGCCAACTACCTCTTCTACCTCGATGGATGAAACAGGAGAAACAAGGCCAATCGTAGAAACTGGCTTTCTGTAAACGCGGGTTTGAGTTCCACTAGTAATTGATTTTTCTTTTGCCATTCCCATTCTAATGCGAACATATGACACAACAAGCAAAACAAAAAGAAGCACCATAACAAGCAAATATGAAATAAGCGCGCCTTCGAGCCCTGCAAATCTTATAAGCAAAAACGGCACAAAAATTGAAAATATAAATGCAATTACATATGACAAAACTACATCTTTTTGATGGCGCAAAACTGTAACAGTTTGACACAAAAAGTCAATTCCTGCTGTAACAGCGCCCGCAATCAACATAATTGTTGCAAGTTCTGTATAAGAAGCAAAATCGACCCCATATAAAAATCCCATAATTGCAAGACCTATCCAGTTCATAAACCAAACAGCAACAATTGTTATCACCGCGATTATAAGAACAACTAAAAAGATCGTTAAATCAAATTTTTTGCGCTTTTTCACATCGTTCCAATACATTGCCATACGAACAAGCAGGGGCTTATATACCAACTGGGCGACAATTAAAATTGTTTGCGCAGGAAAATACAAAGCATTAAATAATAGCTGGTTATCGTAAGATAAAAACCCTTCCATCATAAACTTTGGCATATTATCGATTAAAGAATACGCAAAGAAAGCAATAAATAAAGGCCAACTATATTTAAATAGACTAGCTACAGAACCAAATGAAAATTTACCGCTAGATTTTGCTTCAAGCTTAGCCAATGGAAACGAAACCAAAAGCACACTTGCTGCAGCAACAATTGCCATAAGCAAAGATGAAAACACAAGATTGCGCAAAACAAATAAAGAAATTGCAAAAACTAAAAAACATGCAAGAGAGCGCACACCTAAAGAAATGCCAGCTAAATATAGCTTATTTTTTTGTTGAAGACGTCCTTCAAATACATCTGCATATGCGTCTAGAGCTCTGTAAATAAGCAAAAACAGGCACATCGAAAACATTTCGCCTTCGTATCCCCTAATTTGAAAATATAACAAGCCAATTACCAGAGCAGCAATACAAGTAATTATACGGTGAACATGATAATCAGCAAATGAATGCTTTTCTTCCACATCTGAAATTTGATAAGTGCGCACGCCAAAGTTTGCAAGAATCATAAGAAGTGTTGCAATAACAAAGGCCATCGAAAACATACCGGCCTTGTCCATATCCAAAAACTGGGTAACTACAATAGTCAAGATAGGAAAGACCATGCCCCATATGCCCGTGCCTATGGCATTAAATATGAAATCTTTGCTAGTTTGACCTTCTTTATATTGTTCAATATCGGTATCAAATGAGCGGTTTTTTGCAACACCCAAAATACGATCCCACCAGGCGCCAATTAATTTGACCAACGCGTTTGGTTTTTTGCGTTTATGTGGTTTATATGAATTATGAACGCGAGTTTTTTTGTTTGAGTTTCGATTTTGCTTGCGACTATAAGCATCTACATTTTGATGCTCATCTTGAATATGTGTGCGATAAGTCCCTGCTCTTAAGTGAGTTTTTTTATGATTAAAATTTTCTTCCAAAACTATTATCCAAAATGAACACCGCTGGCTTGAGTTGAGCTGTCTTTAAGCAAAACATCGTGTGCTCCACCCTCAACAATTGAAGTTGCAGAAACCAAAGTAATTTTAGCTTTATCTCTAAATTGAGGAATGTCTAAAGCACCACAATTACACATAGTATGACGAACTTTGCTAAGAGATTGCAAAACGTTGTCGTGCAAACTTCCTGCATAAGGAACATAAGAGTCGACGCCTTCTTCGAATGAAAGTTTATCATCACCACCCATGTCGTAGCGTTGCCAATTGCGCGCACGATTTGAGCCCTCGCCCCAATATTCCTTCATATAAGAACCGTTAATGTTAACTTTATTTGAAGGGCTTTCATCAAAACGAGCAAAATAGCGACCAAGCATCATAAAATCTGCACCCATAGCAAGAGCAAGAGTAATATGATGATCTTTAGCAATGCCACCATCGCTACAAATTGGAATGTATATACCAGTTTCTTCGAAATATTTGTCGCGTTCTTTAGCAACTTCAATCACCGCTGTGGCCTGGCCACGTCCGATACCTTTTTGCTCACGAGTAATGCAGATAGATCCACCGCCAATACCAATCTTTATAAAATCGGCGCCAGCTTCAGCAAGAAAACGAAAGCCTTCTGCATCAACAACATTACCCGCACCAACATAAACATCATCGCCATAATTTTCGCGAATCCAGCGCAAAGTTATTTTTTGCCAATCGCTAAAGCCTTCGCTTGAATCAATACAAAGCACATCTGCACCTGCATCAACTAAAAGTGGTACGCGCTCTTCATAATCGCGTGTGTTGATACCAGCACCAACTACATAACGCTTGTTGATGTCTAAAAGCTCATTTGGATTTGCCTTGTGAGAATCGTAATCTTTTCTAAATACAAGACTTTTTAGATTGTAGTCTTTGTCTATAACCGGGCAAACATTAAGCTTATTCTCCCATATGATGTCATTAACTTCAGACAGTGATGCACCATCACTTGCAGTAATTATTTTGTCGACTGGAGTCATAAAATCTTTTGCACGCTCACTAAGATCTGTACGAGATGTACGACAGTCACGGCTCGTAACAATGCCAACAAGCTTAGAAAATGGTTTGCCGTCTGAGGTTACTGGCATAGTTGAGTGATGAGTTTTTTTACCGAGCTTAAGAATTTCTCCAAAAGTTGTATCTGGAGAAATGGTGGAATCGCTAACTACAAAGCCTGCCTTATATGACTTAACAGAAGCAATCATCGCAGCTTCATCTTGTGGAGATTGTGAACCATAAATAAACGAAACGCCACCTTCACGAGCAAGAGCAACTGCAAGTTTTGGACCACTAACGGCCTGCATAATTGCCGATGTTAAGGGAACATTTAAAGTAATTGGAGAAATGTCTCCTTTTTTAAATTTAACTAGAGGAGTTTGCAAGTTGACATCTGCTGGAATACATTCCGTAGATGAATAACCTGGAACAAGTAGATATTCATTAAAAGTATGTGATGGTTCATCGAAATAATAGGCCACGTTTCCTCCTCGTTTTTGGTGGAGGTAAGGGGATTCGAACCCCTGACCTCTTGAATGCCATTCAAGCGCTCTCCCAACTGAGCTATACCCCCAATGTATGAATAATTATTTTAGCACAAATGAGTTTTATGCTTTTTAATATTTGCTAAAGGGTTAGAAAATTATAGGTCAATATTATAGTTTGCATCACTTGGCATTTTATTAATTTTTACATTATCTTCATTATTTTGATCCTGAAGCCAAATGTTAAATTCCGAATCTATTTGTTCAGATTTTGCATTTAATTCAAGGTAATCATAAATATCTTGCGGAATTTTGTTAATATAAGCTTGTTCGTCGATTTGTTTTTGATATTCAAACTTTGAGCTAGTTTCAAATTTTTCAATTATAAATTCTTGTTCACAATAAATAATATAGATTTTTTTTGCGAGATCCAGGGGTTCAGAAATACGCAAAGGAGGAATCCCAGTAAGAGCATCAAAGTAAGCCGTGTCTAACTTTTCTTTGTTGTTTTTAAAGGAAGACCATCCAATATCTATTACAGCGCCAAGAGATTTGAAATCATCTAAACTTATATCGCCTGAATGAACAGTTACAAATTCATCGTGAGCTTGTTTGGCCTCATCCATAGTATCAAAGTTAACATAATATGAATACTTGCCATTACAATCTGGTGCATGCTCTATGATGTATTCCTTCAAAAGGCTGTCGTCGAAATCATAATCGCTGAACAATGCTCGTTTAAGTTTCTCACGTTTTAAATTGAATTCAATATTATCTTGCCAACTATCATCGGTATACCCAAGATTTTTTAATGCAAGATCAAAAGTGGTTTGTGAATTTTGAGTATCGAAAGATGTTTTTGCTTTATCAATTTGAGAATTAAGCTCTTCTTGTGAAATAGAAAGATTTAGTTGTTTGCAGTTATAGTTAACGATTTTTTCGGGGATAAAAACTGTATTTAATATGTATTCGCGAAAACTTGCAGGCGTGAACCCAAGCGATGTGATTTCCTTTATAAAACCTTCATCGGTTTTTCTGTGCTCATCCATATTTCGCCATTGGCTAATATAATTACTAACGTCTTCTTCATAAATGGAATTACCATATACAATGGCTGCTACTTGTTTTGGCTGTTCCACACCAAAACATGCACACAAACACAAACATAAAAGGATTATAGAAAATACAAGCGATGAACTTTTTACCAAGCGCAATATTTTTGATTTATCGTACATTAATTTTTAGCTTTAATCTGTAAAAAGATTATATGCTGTTTTGACCCAGTTCAAAAGCTGCTAAATTCATGTCTATTGTTTTTGATGGCACGCGAGACTTTATAACATCAATCCATATATGATAGTCAAAATCTAACATCTTAGAAAGTGCGCCTAGAATAACGATATTTGTGCACTTGTCACTACCTGCCTGAAGCGCAAGAGATTTTGCATCGAGAGTCTTTGCGCCAAGTTCATGCAATTTTTCTATGGGATTTATATCAAGGCTTGCAGTTCCAAGACTTATAGCCATTGGTATAATAACTTCTTCATTTGCTAAAATTTTACCCTCAGGACTTAGCTTATCGATATAACGCAAGGCTTCGATTGGCTCAAATGCAACTATATAGTCGGCACCGCATGCGGGTTCAACCATACTATATACTTGCGATCCATAACGCACGACTGTACTTACACTACCACCTCGCTGGCTCATACCATGGATTTCTGAAATCTTAACATCAAGGCCAGCTTGCATTGCAACTTTTGCAATAATATCACCTGCAAGAATAGTACCTTGCCCACCAACACCTACCAATAAAATTGTTTTTGTATCCATAAAAATCGCCAACCTTTTTATTGTTTTATCGCGCCAAAAGCACATATTTGTTCGCATTGTCCGCAACCAATACAAAGACTAGTATCAATAAAAATTGCGCCATCTTCACCTTTATTGATTGCACTACATCCAAGTTTAAGACAAAGACCGCAAGCCCGACAATTTTCAACTTTTGGAGGAGCTAACTTTTTGCGTCTTATGAGCTGACAAGGAGATTTGAAGACAATGACATCAAGAGTATCCGTGCTGCTAGTTGCCATTTTTAGTGCTTTTTTTACCTGAT
>JAKSUU010000036.1 GCA_024408695.1 Coriobacteriales bacterium
CCTTCAGCTTGCACTTCCTTTAAATGAGGATTAGAAGCAGTTTTTTCTTTTTTCAGAGTTTTTTCAATTTCTGTTTGTTTGGCTTCTAGTTCAGTTGGTTTAAATAAATAACCCGTATTTTGTGTTTCAAAGCGTGTTTCTAATTTACTCAAATTTGGCTTATAAGTTGCAATCAACAAGGAAGCACAGCGTCGCGTTTCAATGTCTGCAGTTTTAAACTTATTTTCTAAGTGTTCAATACCATCTTTTTGAGCCTGCAACATAAGTTGTGCCATATTTTTTTCATCTTCAATATCGATACTATCATATCCGCCTTTTGCAAAAATTTTTTGAGCTACTTTTGGTAATCGCGATACCGTAATTTTTTTCCAGGGTTTTTTAATTACTGCGCTAACGTCAAGACCCGTTTTTGCCAGTTTTTTCATTTTTCTTAAACGAGAAATTAGAATCACTCCATCTTTTTGAAGCTTTTTATCTAAGGTGACTTGTCGCTGTACGCTCGCTATTTGAATATTAATAAACTCGATAAGTAAGATTTGAACTTCTTTGTCATCTGTTTGTTTAGATCGAATTTTTTTTATGCGTTCATTATACTGTTTCATAACTATAGAGGTAGCTTTTGCATTTTTCTTTGTTTTGTTTTCTCTTAGTCTCCTTATTACACCTACAAGTACCATAACATTTGCATCGCGCAATTTCTGTTTGTCAATTTCTTCATGATTGATTGGCGCAAGGCTTGGAAGTAAAAAGTTTGCTAATATAAGCGTGATTATAATAACTATAGCTGCAACAAAGATCATTTGGTCTCTATATGGGAATGCAGTGCCAGCATCAGTTTTCCATGGTAAAGACAGTATAATAGAAAATGTAACAGCACCTTTTGGTCCACCTATACATACAGCTAACGAATCACGCAAAATCTTTTTTACAGGCCTTGGTTTAAATACATCTTTTTCAGCGTTTTCTTCAGATTTCGTTTTATCTGCGTTTTGCTCATTTTTTTCTTTTTTAGATTGAGCAACTTCAATTTTATCGTTAAAAATTTCTAATATAATTATCCAGATAAAACGGACCAATATTACAAGAACAACTACGATTAGCGAAGCTAAAATCAAGTTTAATGCTGGTATGCCTGCTTCCATTACTTTTACGGTAAAAACTTCGGGAATCTGAAGTCCCATCGTTAAAAACACTATGCCGTTTATCATAAAAATAAATACATTCCATACGCTATTAGAAACTATGCTTAATTGAGCTTCTCTAATAGCAACTTTTTGAGGTCCAGCGTTATAAATAAGACCAAAAACAACAACTGCGATAATTCCACTAAACTTGAACCTCTCTGCAATTAAAAAGACTAAAAATGGAATACAAAGTTCAAGCAGAACCTCCATGACCGTGTTAACGAGACCTTTTTTGTGCAAATACGAATTCAACTTTTTCATTAAAAAGCCTAGAATTGCTCCAAGAGTAATTCCACCAAAGAATTGTAACAAAAATGTAATGATCACATAGCCAATGCTAAAAGAACCAACGACAACTGCTGCAGAAGCAAAAGTAAAACAAACTACGCCCGATGCATCGTTTATTAGAGCTTCGCCAGAAAGCATAGCACGTTGACGCGAATTTAGGTCCAAATCTCCTGAAAGTGATGTAACAGCAACGGCATCGGTGGGTCCAAGGGCAGCTCCTAATGCAAATGCTACAGCTAAAGGTATGGATGGTTCAATTAGATTTAGCACAAAGCCAACAACGAGCATTGTTGCTACAACAAGACCAATTGCTAAAGATAAAATAGAAATTTTATTATTAATCAGGTCAATTTTATTAACCTTTTTGGTTTCATCGTATAAAAGAGGGGATACAAAAAGCACTAAAAATAGTTCAGGGTCTATGTTTATATCTATGCGACTATTTAAAAAGATCCATATGATTACTCCAAGCCCAACCTGTGCCAGCGGCAATGTTACAGCGGGTAGTAATTGGTCTAAAACTGCTGAAATAAATAAAGCTACAAGCAAGAATATGATGAGTAAAAATAAATCCATATGCCACAAATCCTTTTAATCTATTATAACAATAGATTCTTTTGTTGCTATGGTGTAAACTTAATTAATCACTTTATAAGCGACAACTTATGCTTAATGTAGTTTTATATCATCCCGAAATTGCCAATAATACTGGTACAATTGGCAGAACTTGTGTGTTGACCAAAACAAAGCTTCATTTGATTGAACCTTTGGGATTTTCCCTTGAAGACAAGGCAATCCGTAGAAGCGGAATGGGTTATTGGAAGAACTTGGTGCTTTATACTTACAGTAATTTTGAAGATTTTATGCTAAAAAATGCATTAAACAAGAGTTCTCGAAATCTTTTCTTTTTTAGTAAATATGCCAATAAAAATTATGCTCAGGTGTCTTATCCGGATGATTCTTATTTAGTATTTGGTAGTGAGTCACATGGTATAGATGCAAAAATTTTAGATGAATATAAAGAGATGTGTGTGCGTATACCAATTTTACAAGAACAAGGTATGAGTCCTGCCACAGCAACTATTTCAGATAATGGCCAGCTTGATGCCCCACAGGCTTTGTGTTTGAACCTTAGCAATAGTGCTAATATTGCTATGTACGAGGCTATGCGTCAACATGATTTTTATGGTATAAAATAATTCTAAAATAATCAAAAGCTTGCCACTGAGTCTTTTAGTTTTCTTGATTTTCAATTATATTTGAGTTATGCTTATTATAATAGTTATATACATTAGTTTAAGGAGGGTTAGTTGCTTGATTTAACAGCTTTGTATAGCATATCCTTTTTAATATTTTTTCCCATAGTAGTTGCTTTAATTCTGCTTTTTGTAAAAAATGATAAAGCAAGAAAATACATAGTGGGACCTGCTAGTGCAATTATTATTGCTGCTGCGTTGTTTTTATCAATTACGTTTTTGCCAAGCACTAATGCCCAAAACTTTTATGTGACAATTGACAAATCAATTGCTGAGCTAATCAATTATATTTGTTTATTCATAGATATTTTACTAGTTGCATATATTGTTTTTAGATGCATCAAATCTAAAAAATTCTTTGTTCTAATTTTAGCTATATTGCAACTTATTTTGGTTGTTTGGTTTGAATTATTTGTAGCGCCAAGCATAGAAGTTGAGTTCAATCTTTATATTGATACTCTAAGCATAATTATGGCGTTAATAATTGCCATTATTGGCTGTGGTATCTGTGTATATGCGCTTGGCTATATGCATGACTTTGCTGCTCATTCTACATGTAAAGACCGCAGTTCAACATTTTTTGCTATAATGTTTGCTTTTTTAGGTGCAATGTTTGCAATTGTTTTTAGCAATAATTTATCGTGGATGTTTTGTGCCTGGGAAATCACAACTGTATGTTCATTTGCGTTAATTGGTTATACTAGAACGCAAGAAGCTGTAAATAATTCTTTTAAAGCGCTACTTTATAACATTATTGGTGGAATGTGTTTTGCAATAGCTTTAGTTTGGAGTGCATATGCGTTTGGAGTGTTAGAACTCGATTCCTTTGTTGTTACAGTTGCTTCATTAAGTACAGAAGCAAGTTATTTAAGCTATATTCCTTTAATGCTTTTAGCAATTGCTGGATTTACGAAAGCTGCACAATTTCCATTTCAAAATTGGCTTTTGGGGGCTATGGTTGCACCAACTCCAACCTCAGCTCTTTTGCATTCATCTACCATGGTTAAGGCCGGTGTCTTTTTGCTTATAAAGTTAAGTCCTTGCTTTGGCTTTAACTTATCTGGATACTTTGTGATGTTAATTGGTGGAGTTACCTTTGTTTTTGCTGCCTTTTGTGCAATTTCTCAATCAAATTCAAAACGAGTGCTTGCATATTCTACAGTTTCGAATTTGGGCCTTATTGTTGCATGTTGCGGAGTTGGAACCTCCGCTGCTATTTGGGCTGCAATATTTTTGCTTGTATTTCATGCTGCAGCAAAATCCCTTTTATTCTTATGTGTTGGAACTGCAGAGCATCACATTGGTTCGCGCGATATAGAAGACATGGATTTGCTCTTTGACAGAATGCCAATGCTTTCGCGTTTTATGTCTATTGGCATCCTTGGAATGTTTATTGCACCATTTGGTATGCTTGTTTCTAAATGGGCAGCTCTTGTATCTTTTGTTCAAACAGAAGATATTATTATTATTATTCTTTTGGTCTTTGGCTCTGCCGCTACCTTTATGTTTTGGGCAAAACTTTTAGGTAAAATGATGGCTTCGGCTAATAATTTTAATGAAACGCTAGAAAAGTCTATTCACAATAGCGAGTGGGTTGCACTGTGCCTTATGGTATTTTTAACAGTTGGTTTGTGCATAGCATTTCCTCTCATTTCAAGTGGAGCAGTCGTTCCTTATGTTTCAAATATTTTTAATGAAGGCAGTGACTTTATTGGCGCAGGTATGCACTGGTTCCTTGCCCTTTTGTCATTTGTTATTGCATTAATTTTTCTGGCATATACTCCAAAAACAAAAAATAAGAAAATTCAACCAGTATATATGTCTGGAATTGGCATAAATTCTCAAGAACGTAGCTTTATAAATTCATTGTCGGGTGAAACAAAAGCCACACAAAGAAACTGGTACATGGACAACATTTTTCCCGAAAAAAAGACTTCCTTAGCAGGAATTATAGTATCGATCGCCCTTATTTTTAGTCTTGGTTTTTTTGCTATTATTACAACAAGTCAGGTCGTTGAGGATTACAGAGTTTTAGCTGTGGCATCAAGTGCTTATCACGAAAATGATTGGAAATCACTCGAGATCGATCAAGCCACTTTTGTGAGTTCATATATTCTTGTTAATCAAAAATATGAAGAGAGTCCAGAATCATTTGATTCGACTTATGGTTCTTCCGATGTCAACTCTTATTTTTCAGATACTTATAACAAGTATGCTCAGAGTCAAACAAGCACTGCTTCAAATCAAACGTCTGATACAACGACAACGAACGATTCATCTGCTACGAATTCAACTAGTCAAAATCCTACTTCAAACGAAGGAGGGGAGTAGAGCATGGATATTATGTTGATTTTATGCATAGCATTCGCTATTGTTTTTGTTTTGCTTGCTCCTTTTGTAGGTGCAATAATCTCAGGTATTGATAGAAAAGTTACAGCCAAGATGCAAGGTAGGGTTGGTCCAAAAATATTACAGCCCATATATGATGTTTTAAAATTACTTGGCAAAGAAAGTGCAACAGTTAATCCTGCTCAAGACTTTTTTGTGCTTTTATATTTAATCTTTGTTGTTATTGCAGGAATTATATTTTTTTCAGGTTTAGATTTTTTGCTTTGCGTTTTAATTATTACGCTTGCATCGCTCTTTTTAATAATTGCTGCTTATAGCTCGAGATCTCCTTTTGCTGAGCTTGGCGCTCAACGTGAAATTTTGCAAGTTATGTGTTATGAGCCAATGATTCTTATAATGGCAGTTGGTTTGTTTATGGCAAATGGAGCATTCAATATTTACGATTTATTTAACGCACAACTTCCAATTATTGTTTATTTACCTTTGATTTTTATTGGATTTATATTTGTTTTAACCATAAAAGTACGCAAATCTCCATTTGATATTTCTATGAGCCATCATGCACATCAAGAATTAGTTCGTGGTGTTACAACCGAAATTTCGGGGCGGTCCTTAGCTTATATTGAAATTTCGCACTGGTACGAAACCGTTCTGTTTTTAGGTTGGGTTGCTATGTTTTTCATTTTCTGCAATCCTCTTGTTTCGGCTATTTTGTGTGTTGCTTCAGTTATTGTAGTTTATTTCTTAGAAATACTAATAGACAATAATTTTGCTCGTGTTAAGTGGCAATCTATGCTTAAATATAGTTGGATTGTGGCACTTTTATTTGGTGGCGTAAACATTTTAGTTTTAATGGTCCTTTAGTTAAAGAGGTTGATATGTCTGGAACAAAAAAATCCCCTTGGATAATTCATTATGATGGTTCAAGTTGCAATGGTTGTGACATTGAAGTTTTAGCAGCTCTAACGCCTCTTTATGATGCCGAAAGGTTCGGCGTAATTAATACTGGTAACCCCAAACACGCAGATATTTTTGTTGTTACAGGTGCAATTAATGAGCAAAATAAAAATGTAGTAAAACAAATTTATGACCAAATGCTTGAACCAAAAATTGTTGTTGCTTGCGGTGCCTGCGCATGTGGTGGTGGCGTTTATCGTGAGTGTTACAATGTTTCTGGTGGTGTTGACCAGGTAATTCCTGTTGATGCCTATGTTAGTGGTTGTGCTATTAAACCAGAAAGTTTATTTGACGCAATTGTTGCCGGTGTTGAAATATTAGAACAAAAAAGACAAGCCTTAAAAAAATCCAACAAAGCAAAACCTAATATTTCAACAAAAGATAAAGCTTAAATGGCATTAAAGTTAGGACTTAAAATGAAGATTTATCATAAAGTAGAGTTCATAGATTTTAATAGCGAAGAAATTTTATCCATTGCTAAAAAGGCATGTGATAACAATTTAAGTTTTGTACAAATTTGTGCAAGTGCTTTTGATAATGGAGACTGTGAACTTTTATACACTTTTAAAGAAAACAACCAGTATAATCCTGCATTAATTGGCTATAAAACCATAGTTGAAAAGCAAAAAAGTGTTCATTCGATTACTGATTATTTTCCTGCAGCATTTGTTTTTGAAAATGAAGCGCACGATCTTTTTGGCGTAAAATTCGAAGGGATTAATATTGATTTCAAAGGCAATTTTTATAAACTCCCCGTTGCTTATCCGATGAATCCAAATATAAATGTTGCAGAAAAGTTTGCAGAACAAGGAGGTCAAGATGAGTAAGAGGACAATCATTCCGTTTGGCCCCCAACACCCCGTTTTGCCAGAGCCTGTTCACTTGGATCTTGTTTTAGAAGATGAATTAGTTGTTGATGCTATTCCACGCATTGGCTTTGTTCATAGGGGCTTAGAAAAACTCGTAGAAAAACGCGATTACACTCAGTTTGTTTACATTACTGAACGAATTTGCGGTATTTGTTCCTTTGGCCATTCTTATGGATATTCAGAGTGCATAGAACAACTTATGCAAATTGAAGTTCCGCCTCGTGCTCAATATCTGCGTGTAATTTTTCATGAGCTAAGCCGTATACATTCCCACTTACTTTGGCTTGGACTCATGGCAGATGCTTTTGGTTACGAAGCTTTGTTTATGCATTGTTGGCGCCTTCGCGAAACCGTTTTAGATATTTTTGAAAGAATCACTGGTGGCCGCGTAATTTTTAGCGCCTGTAATGTTGGTGGTTTTAAGCGTGAAGTCTCAAACAATCAGCTTGCTGGCATCGTTACTGAGCTCGAAAAATTGCAACAAGAGTATAAAACTATTTCAAAAGCCTTCCTTGAAGATTCTTCGGTTAAAAATCGTATGGTAGGCATTGGATATATTAGCAAAAAAGATGCGACTATGCATAGCATGGTTGGCCCTTTTGCTCGTGCAAGTGGTCTTGCAATAGACGAACGTTTAGATAAAGTTGGTGCCTATGGCGAACTTTCTTCTTTTGTGCCAGTAACGTCAGAAGATGGTGATTGTTATGCGCGATGTGCTGTTCGCATAGAAGAGGTAAATCAATCCATTGCTATTATTAAAGAGTTAAGTGGCAAAATTCCCGATGGTGAAATTATGAACAAGCCAAAGGGTAAGATAGATAAGGGCGCACTTGCCATGACTACATTAGAACAGCCTCGTGGCCAGGCTTTTTATTATGCAAAAGGCAATGGAACAAAATTCCTTGAAAGGATGCGCGTTCGTACTCCAACATCTCAAAATCTTAGCGGTTTAGTTGCCGCATTGCAGGGTTGCGAATTTGCTGATGTTCCAGTCATAATTCTGACTATTGATCCTTGTATTAGTTGTACAGAAAGGTAGGCGAAATGTCGGTATTTAGTCTTAAGGGCACAACACTTAAAAGCCTTTTTAAAAAAGCGCCTACACGCAAATATCCATTTGAAGTTCGTGAACCTTTTGAACGCACATGTGGAAGTATCAAAATGGTTAAAATCAAGGAATGCATTTTATGTGGATTGTGTGAAAAAAAGTGCCCATGTCTTGCTATAACTGTAGATAAGAGTTTAGAGACCTGGTCGCTTAGACCCTTTGAATGCATAGTTTGCGGAGAATGTGTTGATGCTTGTCCTAAAAATTGTATCGAAATAGACATCCATTATACGCCAATTAATACTCAAAAAACTCAATTGGATGTTAAGAAGCCTCCTTTGAGTCCAGAAGAGCTTGCAGAAAAAGAAAAAAAAGAAAAAGATAAACAGGCCAAAATTGCTGCTGCTAAAGCAGCTAAAGCTACAAAAGAAGCGAGCTCATCAGATAAAAATACAGTGCAAGCAGATTAAAATTTTCTTAAAAACTAATTTACCTATATATTTACTACACCCAGTTCTAATTTATAATGTAAGGCTAATTTTCTTTGGTATAATTATTTAATAAAACATTTAGGAAGAAAGGAAATAGTATGTTTTTAAGCACATGTGATGTCCCAAAAGGCCAAAAATA
>JAKSUU010000037.1 GCA_024408695.1 Coriobacteriales bacterium
GAAGATATAGAAGTAAATTACATACCAAAGAGTATGATGTACTTTGCATAAAATACATATGACGGATTAGTTATGGCTTGCAATATATATAACACCGAATGTACTTTTGACATTCGGTGTTTTTTAATCACTAGCAAATTTCTGTGAAATCTCCCACGGAACGACTTCGTCTTTCGATCCATGCATAATCAGAATGTCATCTGCATAGTCAAGAAACTCGTATGTAAATAAATCTGCCTGTTTCAGTTCATTTAAAAAATCCATATTTACCTTCTACATTTAAACTACATTTATAAGATTTTAGGTTTACTTATTATAACTGAAAAACAAAATAAATGCAAAATGCGTAAAAATGAAGGTGAAATATGGTACGAAAATATTGAATTAATAACTAATCAAAATCAATTTTTATGCTTATAGAGTTTTTGCTTATAGAAATCTTTGCATCGCCAGAATTTTCTATATAATTTTTTTCAAGTATATCAGAGACAGATTTTTTAAAATCTTTAGCAAGTTTTTCCTTGTCTGATTTTGTTAATTGTAACCTTTTTTCTGCGACTGAACTTTGCTTATTAAAGTCTTTTTTTAAATTGTCAAAACTTTGAGTTTCTAAAATCGAAGCTGTGTCGATTTTATTGTAATCAAGTGCCAATTGAACAATATTTTTGCAAGGCAAAATTTCACCACTTAAAATTCTCTGGGCGCTTCTATAGGAAAGCTTCAAACCAAGTTTGTTAGCCAAATCTACTAAACTTGAAGGGGATGTACATGTCGCAAGCTGACAAAAAACATTGTCTATATCGCGCACATAAATGGAATTTTGCAAATAAATCTGTCTAAGAGTTGCAATAATATCAATATTTGAACCAAAATAACAGTTTACAGCACCTTTTTCACTTAAAGCAAATTCTATAATAGTGCGAATGATGTTATGAGGCCCACTTTTTACTGCAAAAAAATTACTCTTGTTGCTTTGTAAAACTGGATAAGTTGATTGATCATCTAAAAGTGGCAAACTTGTGGTATCAACTTTGCAAAGAATGCTGGTGCCAACTTTAACTTGAGAATATTGTACTTTTGCGTCAATAGAATTTTCTGAAATAGAATACAAGGCCATACCACGACCATGAACTCCCCATTCATCTTTGTGCCATGTATCTAGTTTAGCCGTAACTCTTGGTTCAAAGATTAATTGCTGCATTTCTTCTGGAACACCACAACCGTCGTCTAAAACAGTAATATCCAGGCTTGAATCTCCCTTTGAAGTAGAAACAAAAATGTTTTTGGCATTAGCATCACGACTATTGCGCAAAAGTTCAATCACTAAATCTTCAACGCTACCAATATCTTGTTTGGCTTGGCGCATTTGAGCTTCATCGATATTTAATCGAACATAACCAAAGCCTAAGTCCTCTTGAACTTTCGACACCATCTTATGAGTAGCTTTATTTAAAAAATCTAAAAAATTAGAATTATCCATTATTCATGACAGCTAAGAGAAAATTCACTATTTTGCAATGTCTTCTGAGCGAGTTTCACGGATAACAACAACATGAACCTGACCCGGATACTGCAAAGTATTTTCGATTTCTTTTGCAATTTCATGAGCAATTACACTAGATTTTGCATCGTCAACAACACTTGGCTCAACCATAACTCTTAGTTCGCGACCAGCTTGCATAGCATATGTTTTTGCGACACCCTCGTGCGAAAATGCTATTTCTTCGAGCTTTTCTAAGCGCTTAATATAAGACTCATAGCTTTCGCGTCTTGCACCAGGACGAGCAGCACTTACTGCATCAGCAGCTTGAACTAAAACAGCAATTAATGTGCTTGGTTCAACGTCATTGTGATGAGCTTCGATTGCATGAATAATCGCAGGACTTTCTCCATATTTTTTAGCAAGCTCAGCACCTATAATGGCATGTGATCCTTCAACTTCTCTATCTATGGCCTTGCCTAAATCGTGCAAAAGACCCGCACGTTTGGCATCCGTTGGATCAAGACCAAGCTCGGATGCCATTAATGTAGCAATGTTTGCAACTTCAATTGAATGCTGTAAAACATTTTGGCCATAGGATGTACGATACTTTAAACGACCTAATGTTTTTACGAGTTCAGGGTCTAAATTATGAATACCAAGGTCAAACGTTGCCTTTTTGCCAGCTTCGATAGAAGCCTTTTCTAGAAAATCAAGGGCTTTAGAAAAAGTTTCTTCTATTCTTGCAGGATGAATGCGGCCGTCGGCAATTAAATTTTCAAGCGTGATACGAGCAGCTTCACGACGCATAGGGTCAAAACTTGAAAGGGTTACAGTTTCTGGTGTGTCATCAATAATGCAATCTACACCAGTAATTTGTTCGAAAGTTCTAATGTTTCTGCCTTCGCGACCAATGATTTTACCCTTAATATCGTCACTTGGAATAGAAACAGATGTAATCGTAGCTTCCGCTGTAAAGTCTGAAGCGATTTTTTGTATAGCAACCGACAAAATCTCGCGTGATTTTCTATCTGCTTCTTCTTTTGCATTTTTCTCTGATTCTTGAATAATAGCAGCTGCATCTTGTACGCATTCCTCTTTAATATTTTCAAGTAATAAGTCACGAGCTTCTTCTTTGCTCAAACCGGAAATTTCAAAAAGCTTATTTGAAACCTCTTGAAGTTTTTCTTGCAATTCGCCATTTGCATCATCTGCTTGAGCAATCTTTTCTTTTAAATCTTCTTCTAATGCATCTAATCCATCTTGACGTCTATCGAGTACCTCTTCTCTTTGTGCTGCTCTTTCTAAACGTTCCTTAGCATCTGCCTTAATCTCTAAAGCGTCTGCTTGAGCCTGCTGTTTAATTTCATTTGCAGCCTCTTTTTCCTCACTGTCTTATTTTATATTACGGTCTTTTGCATCTATTTCTTCTTCTTTTTTAATCGATTCCTCTTTTGCTTGCGCATCACTAATTATGCTTGCAGCTTTACTAGCTGCACCTTTAGCAGAATTTTTAAGAATAAAATAAGCGGCTATAAAACCAAGCGCAAGACAAACAACGGCAATAACAACATAAATTATTGCATCCATAATTTCACCTCAATACACTTAATTCAACAATAAACAGTAACGATTCTTAAACGAGATAATGTGAACAATTATATTTTGGCCACGTTTTTATATATAAGTAGGGGTAAACCCATAATTTATAAAATAAAACTCGCAAAAGCGAATTGCTACTTTTAATATTTTAACACAGCAACAACAATAGTTATAAAAGATTAATAAGATGCTCTTGTTTGTAAGATTCTATAGCAATTGATGCAACATCATAAAAGAAGCCTTTGTTTTTTAAGCGCCTAGAACAATACTGCTCATCAAAGGATTTAGATTCAAACAGCTTTTCTATGTAATTTTTAGCACATTTAACGTCTTCAGTTTTGGATAGTTGTTTTTCGAGCTTAAGATTAATAATATCTTGATCTATGCCCAAACTTTTTAATTTTAAAGAAATTCTTATAGAACTCCAGTGTTGGCGGCGCTTTGCTAAAGTATAATCTAAAGCAAAGCGCTCATCATTCAATAAATCAAGTTCTATTGCACGTAAAACTGCTAAGTTTATTTGCTCTTCACTAAATCCTGATTCTTTTAGTTTTTGTTTAATTTGCTTAACAGTCTTAGCGCTATAATTCAGATAATAAGCAATCTGCTCAATTGCACTAGATGGTTTTTTCACTTTATAAACGTGCCTTAAGCTTTTTTACTTGAACTTGAATTAGTTTGTTGTCCTGCACCAACTTGAGAAACCTTGCTATGTTCGGTTTTTGTTTTTGAATCTGCACTAACACTATCAGAAGTTGAACTTTGGGTAATACTGTCTGCAGAAGCTGCACCTTGATTACATAAACCAGCCGCAACACGTGTGCGTTTTTCAATCTCTTTAAATAATTCTGGATGATTTATTAAAGTCTCTTTAGCTGCTTCTCTACCTTGCCCAAGTCTGTTATCGTTATAGGTATACCAAGCACCCGCTCTTTGAACAATATCGAAATCGCAAGCAACATCTAACACAGAACCTTCTAAAGAAATGCCGGTTCCGTACATAAGATCAAATTCGGCCTGTTTAAAAGGAGCAGCACACTTATTTTTAACAATCTTTGCGCGAACCCTGTTACCAATAGCCTCACCTTTATCTTTAATAGTTTCGATTCTTCTTATATCTATGCGAACAGATGAGAAAAATTTCAAAGCACGGCCACCAGTTGTGGTTTCTGGATTACCAAACATAACGCCAATTTTTTCACGCAATTGGTTAATAAAAATACAGGTTGTATGAGATTTTGATAAAGATCCAGCAAGTTTACGAAGTGCCTGACTCATAAGACGAGCTTGAAGACCAATTGTTGTGTCTCCAATTTCTCCTTCAATTTCACTTCTTGGAACAAGCGCAGCAACAGAATCAATAACAATACAATCCAATGCATTAGACCTAACAAGCATATCGCAAATTTCTAAGCCTTGCTCACCAGTATCTGGTTGTGAAATTAAGACCTCATCAATATCAACACCAATTTTTGAGGCATAAATTGGATCTAAAGCATGTTCAGCATCTATAAAAGCAACACTACCACCTTGTTTTTGCGCTTGAGCTAAAATCTGCAAGGCTAATGTAGTTTTACCACTAGATTCTGGACCATAGATTTCTACAATGCGCCCTTTTGGAACGCCACCAATACCCAAAGCAAGGTCTAAAGATAGTGCGCCTGTTGGAATTACATCGACATTTAAAGCATGCGATGTATCACCAAGTTTCATAATTGACCCAGCGCCAAATTTCTTTTCAATCTGTGCCGTTGCAAGGTTTAATAATTCTTCTTTACTCACTTCGTCAAGACTGTTTGTAGTTGTACTTTTTTTTGCATTCGTTGTCATAATTTGCCTTTCTATAAAAATTGATAATACCGATGCGTTAGCTTCGAGCAAACGTATCAATGCCATCATACAAAAAAGCAATTGAAAAAATCAATGAATTCACACTTAAATACATACATTTAAATTTACTAAAATAGCAAAAATTATCGGAAAAATTATTTGTATAAAACTAAAAAATTTCTAAAAAAATACTAAATTGAAGATAAAAATTAGAGCTTATAGTAGTCTTCTAAAATACTTAATAAAATTTCTAAACCATGATATGTAGCATACTCGCGTACTTGTTCGCGACTAGGATTTTCGCCTTCCGCAAGTTCATATTCATCGCCTGAACCAACAACAATGCTAAAAACCTTACCTTTATTTTGAAATCGCACACCATAAAAAACAGTACCAACCTTAGTATTATGGCTATCGGTTGTTGGACCTGCAATTCCTGTTGTTGTAAAGGCAATATCACTTGGCAAAAGATTTTTTAAACCCTCGCACATGGCTTTTGCACACTCCATTGAGACTAGATTATCATCATCAATTAAATCTTGATCAAGATCTAAAAACTTTGATTTTAAAGATGGGTCGTATGTTACAAGACCGCCTAAATAGCATTTTGAAGAGCCACTAATATCTGTTAGGGCAGCGGCAATCTTGCCTCCAGTACAAGACTCCGCTGTAGCGATTTTTATTCCAGCTGCAGTAGCATGTTCAATAATTTTTTGTGCTAATTCTTTAGTTGAATAATTCTTTTGACTTTGCAAAATAATCTCCCATCGAAACAATTGACATTATTATAGAAATAATCATAACAGTCCAAGAAGCATAAAAATAAAATGAACAAAAACCTTGTCCAAAACTAACAAACAAAGTGCAATCCATCAAAATAAACATAATAATTGCAATAATTTGCAATACTGTTTTAACCTTACCAAATATTGAAGCTGCTATAACCACACCCTTTGCTGCGGCAAGCATACGCAAACCGGATACTATAAATTCGCGTGCTACAACAATTAGGGCAACCCAAGATGGCAAAGAGCCAATTTCTACTAAAGCAAATAATGCCGCACAAACCAAAATTTTGTCGGCCAATGGATCCATAAATTTTCCAAAATCAGTAATACAATTTGTTTTGCGGGCAATTGCTCCATCAATACAATCTGTGGCAGCAATAACTGCAAAAGCAAAGGCGGCAACAAAAGGTTGAATGCCCAAAAAATAGTCATAGTTATAAAATAGATAAGGCCAGGGAGCTAATAACAAAATGACAAATATGGGAATAAGAATTACCCTAATCATTGTTATTACATTAGGAACAGTCCAAATCTTTGAACTACTTGAAGCCATTAAACAATAACTCCTTCTAACTCATAGCAAAAACTATTTGTTATCTTAACGCGCACAAAGCCAAGCTGGTCAGGTGAGATACCATCATTATATGGATCAATTTTTTCAAAGTCGATATCAGGGTTTTCGCTACCTACAATATGAATTTCTCCATCAACCTCAGGGGCTTGAAATTGTCCACGTGCAATAAATTCAAATTGCTTTTTACTCGTGCTACACGAAAGAGAAGACATTTGACAGCAATCGCCCGTATCAGAGCTAGTAGCATAATCGACTGGGTCATCAAGCATTGAAAAACCTGTGATTTGAGCATCAACAATTTGGCCAATCCATTTCTCATTTTGGGCAAAACCAATTTGTTCACAAAGATCGTTTAATCGTTGCTGGCGCTCAAGCTTTGTGGCATCATCAATTTGATTCGGCATATTAAAAGCTGCAGTTTGGTCTTCAGGACTAAAAGCAAAAGTTCCTGCAAAATCAATTTCAATTTCTTCTAAAAATTCACAAAGCTCTTCAAATTGTTCTTCTGTCTCGCCAGGAAAACCACACATAAAAGTTGAACGTATCGCAACATGTGGCACAACTTCTCTAATATGTTTAATCAAGGCCTTATATTCTTCAGCACCGCCAGTCCTATTCATTGCTTTTAAAATATCGGTATTTGCATGTTGCATAGGAATATCCAAATAAGAACAAATGTTATTGTACTTTGCCATTACAGATAACAATTCATCGGTAATTGATTGAGGTTGAATATATAAAACCCTAAACCAAATGTCAGGGAACTTGTTAGCAAAATATTCTAAAAGGCCGGGTAAATCGGATGGCTCATCGTTATTTTGATTTTTAAAATCACTGCCCCAAATACCTGTATCTTGGGCAACAAAAACAATTTCTTTTTCACCATAATTAATAAGTCTTGTAACTTCCTCATCAATTTCTTTTAAACCAAGACTTCTATAAGCACCCCTTATATATGGAATCATGCAATAAGAGCAAAAACGATTACAACCGTCAGAAATTTTAACATAGGCATTTTCAATGTATATATAATTGGTTGCATCTTCTTGTTTTAAGATCTTTTTTTCACCTAAAACCCTATAAATTGTTTCAACTAGTTTTTCTTCTTGGTCTACCGGAAGAAAGGCACTGACCTCAGGGAAGGAGTCATACAGATCCTCTCCATATCGAGAGGGCAAACAACCACAAACAATAATTTTCGATTTTTTGTATTTAGCCGTAGCTGTAAGCTCTTCGCATTCTTTAGCACAACTTAAAATAGTATCAATACTTTCATTTACTGCAGATTGTAAAAAGGCACAAGTATTTATTACAATGACATCATATTCTCCATAGCCAAGCTCACAAAAACATGTATCAAAACCCGCTTCATTAACGCTTCTGACCATTGCCCTTGTGTCTGCTTCGTTTTTAGCACAGCCTAATGTTAAAAAACCTACTCGTTGGCAAGCCATTTACAATACCACCTATCAAAAACCACAAAAAGTATTATCTATAATTGGTAAATTGCAAAGGTAGTCCGTAGTCTTTTTCTTTAACAAAAGCAATTACTTCTTGTAAATCATCACGTTTTGGACCACTTACACGCAATTTATCACCTTCAATGGTGACTTTGACTTTAAACTTTTCTGCCTTAATGTCTTTATTTATTTTACGGGCTATTTCTTGGTCTATGCCCTGAATAATAGTTCCAGTTTTTTTAACATTGCCACCTGCAGCATCAATAAAATTAGACCATGAAACCGATTTTAAGTCAACCTTGCGTTTTGTCAATGCAGATGTTAAAACATCAATAACCTGCCCACATACAAATTCGGAAGGAGCGGTTACAGTAAGTAATGCATTTGCTTTATCATAGTCAATTTTTGACCCACTATCTTTGAGATCATAGCGTTGCTTTAATGCCTTTAATGCCTGATTGTATGCGTTTTCTACTTCGTTTAAATTTGCTTGACAAACAATATCAAAGCTGTTGTCTTTTGCCATAATGCCTCCTTTTAAAACATCATATAATTATATTATTCTTTAAAAAGAATAATATGTTAAACCTAAATGTTAGTTTTGACTAAAAATTTTAGTAGTATCTAAGTTTATATTTACATAACCCGTGCCATCATCGTTTTTTTGTATGTCGATTGGGTTGCCGTTTTGAGTAATTGTAACAGC
>JAKSUU010000038.1 GCA_024408695.1 Coriobacteriales bacterium
AAATGTGAAAATGAATGCCTATTCGAAGGTAATAAAGGCTACATTACCCCTGATTGGGCGACCACATGCTAAAACACTAATAGTTTGTGTAACAACACTTTGAAAAATTGATGCCGCAACATCTTCTTTTTTTGCTCCTTCATTTAAAAGTGGCTGAACATCACTTTTGGCAAAAACCCCGCAACGCGAAGCAATAGGATAAATAATGGAACAATTCTTAGCAAGTTCATTTAGGCCACTTGCATCGGTATCGAGCAAAACCGCCATTTGATCAATAAAAGCACCTGTACCACCTGCGCAAGTGCCATTCATGCGTTGCTCAATTGAACCATCAAAGTAAATAATCTTAGCATCTTCACCACCAAGTTCAATCGCTACATCGGTTTGTGGAATCAATGCTTCAACTGCACATTTATCGGCAATGACCTCTTGAATAAACTCAACGCCTATCCACTGTGCAAGCAAAAGACCGCCACTGCCAGTAATTGTAACCCAGCATTTTATATCGCCAAGAGATTTTTTTGCATCTGCGATTATTTCGCATACTGCAGCACGAACATCACTATGATGCCTTTTGTAAATACTATAAATGACATTACCATTGTCATCTAGGATTAATAATTTTACAGTTGTTGAGCCTACATCTATACCGCATTTATACATACAAGCTCCTTAAATTATAAAGACCAAATATTTGGACAATACTTACAAGACAAATTTCAAATCAAACAAAATAAATTAATTGCGTAAACTATTAATAGGGGCTGGAAATCTTCCACCTCTATTTGCAAAAATCGAAGTGCTACATTCCTTAAGTTTCATAACCGGAGCACTTCCCAACAGGCCACCATAGTTTAAAGTGTCACCTTCACTCATGCCAATTGCAGGAATAACTCTAACTGCCGTAGTTTTATTATTTATTAGACCAATTGCCATTTCATCTGCAATAAGACCTGCAATGGTATTAATGCTAGTATCGCCAGGGATAGCAATCATATCTAAGCCTACTGAGCATACACTAGTCATAGCTTCTAATTTTTCAATTGATAAAAAACCAGCGCGAGCACGATTAGTCATTTCGGAGTCTTCGCTAACGGGAACGAATGCGCCACTTAAGCCCCCTGCGCTCGATGAAGCCATTACTCCACCCTTTTTAACAGCATCATTAAGCAATGCTAAAGCGGCGGTAGTGCCAGGCAATCCGCATTTTTCTACACCAATAGCCTCAATAATTTGTGCAACGCTATCTCCTGGAGCAGGAGTGGGAGCTAAAGATAAATCCAAAATACCTTTAGCGTAACCAAGACGAGATGCTGCCTCGCGGGCAATAAGTTCACCAGCACGAGTTATTTTGAATGTTGTAGATTTGATACTTTCGGCAATAAGGTCAATAGGGGCATCTTTAGGTAATTTTTCGAGAACGGCTCTAACAACACCAGGACCACTTACGCCTACATTTATTACTTCTGATGGTTCGCCAGAGCCATGAACAGCACCTGCCATAAATGGATTATCTTCAACCATATTGCAAAAGCATACAAATTTAGCAGCTGCAATACAATTATCACCAACAGATCTTTGCGAGCACTCCTTAATAATTCCTGCAACCTTTAAAACTGCATCCATATTTATTCCCGCGCGTGTTGAGCCCAAATTTACACTAGAACAAACACGTTCGGTCTCGGACAAGGCTTGTGGGATGCTTTCAATTAAATTGATATCGCAGTTTGACATTCCCTTATGAACAAGAGCACTGTATCCTCCAACAAAATCAACCCCAACCTCGGCTCCAGCTTTATCTAAGGCATAAGCGACTTTATAATATTCATCACTTTTACAAGGAGAACAAATTTCGGCAACTGGAGAAACAGATATACGTTTATTTACAATAGGAATGCCAAATTCACGTTCAAGTTGATCCGCTGTGCTAACTAAATCTTTTGCTGCACTCGTAAGACGGTCATAAACATTTGTTGCAAGCTTATTAATATCTTCGTTTACGCAGGAGCGAAGAGATAAACCCAATGTAATGGTACGAATATCCAAATTTTCATGGGTGACCATCTTTAAGGTATCATTAATATTTTTTGTATCTATACTCATAATATGCGCCTAATAAAATGGTGGAGATGAAGGGGCTTGAACCCTCGACCTCTGCATTGCGAACGCAGCGCTCTCCCAGCTGAGCTACATCCCCATTCTATAAAAGGTACAAAATGCTCAAAAATGAGCGAACTGCGCTTATTTTAGATGTAAGCAAATTTTACGAAAATAAACACATAAAAGGCTATTCATCGAAATCCCAGACCATAACATAGTCATTCATGTAATAGCCCTCCCCAACATCGGTATCAACTTCATCTGTGATTTTAAAACCAACATGTTTATACATATCGATAGAAGACGTATTACCTCTGTTGCAGGTTAATTTAATTGATTTAAACCCGAAATGTCTTGCAATTTCTTTAACAAATTCAAGTTGCTGTCTTCCATAGCCTTTACCTCGAAAATCTTTTTTGAGATAAAGCTTAGACAAAAACAGAGTATTTTCTTGAGGTTGAACTCCAATAAAACCGATGTTTTCGTCATTTACCCTTGTAAAATAGTATTGATAATTTTCATTCCCAATATTAGTTATAAGGGCATCTATAGAAAGCATGCGTTCGTATAAATATTCTGCTGTGGAGTTTCCAATTAAAACAGGAAAATGCTCCATCCAAATTTCTTGGGCTAGATTTGCTAAAATTGCAATACTTTCTGGATCTTCAACTAAAACAAAATCTACATTTGTTGAATTATCCAAGAGCTTTGCTCGCAATCTCACACGAAATACTAAATGCAACTTCGTCATTAACGGCTAAGTCTGCTAATATTTTGCGGTCGAGTTCAATACCTGCAAGTTTAAGACCGTGCATAAAATTAGAATAATTCAAACCATTGAGTCTTGCCGCAGCATTAATGCGTGTAATCCATAGACGGCGAATATCACGTTTTTTGTTGCGACGATCTCTGTACATGTATTGTAAAGAATGCTGTACCTGTTCTTTTGCTGCTCTATATGAACGAGATTTTGCGCCATAATAACCCTTAGCGAGTTTCATTACAGTGCGACGTTTTTTATGTGCGTTAACGCTTCTTTTTACACGTGCCATTTATATCAGATCCTTTCAAATTATTTTAGTCCTAAGTTCTTTTTAAGTACTTTTTGATCGCACTTAGCAACTTCAGTTTCTTTTTTATAGTTGCGTTTACGTTTTTGACTTTTTCTTTCTAAAAGGTGGCTTTTATAAGGCTTACCGCGCATTAACTTTCCAGTTCCTGTAAGGCGAACGCGTTTTTTAGCGCCACTGTGGGTTTTCATTTTAGGCATCTTTATCACTTGTCCTTTCTTCTTTTTGTGCCTTTGCCTTTTTCTTTAGCTCTTTTGGAATAGGAGCAATCAACATATGCATATTACGATTTTCGAGTTTTGGTTGTTGTTCAATAACTGCGTAATCCGCTAAATCATCTGCTAGCCTTTCTAAAATGTTTAAACCTTGTTCTGGATGAACCATCTCACGGCCTCTAAACATAATAGTAATTTTTACTTTTGCACCCTTCGATAAAAATCGTAAAATATGACCTTTTTTAGTTTCGTAGTCGCCCTTGTCAATTTTTGGGCGAAACTTCATTTCTTTAATCTCAACCTTTGTTTGCTTCTTTTTTGCAGCCTTAGCCTTAACTTCTTGTTCATAAAGATACTTTGAGTAGTTCATGATTTTGCAGACCGGAGGATCTGCATTTGGAGAAATTTCCACTAAATCTAAGTTTTGGTTTTCTGCAATTGCTTGAGCCTTAGAGTTTTCAAAAATACCAAGCTGACCTCCGTCAACACCAATGAGCCTAACCTCTGGTGCGGTAATTTGATCATTAACTCTTGCGTCTGAATTTCCTATAATTACACCTCCTAAATATATGCACCCAATAGTGCTAATTTATGTGGACCCTTTGTAACGCTTTAACCTTTTTAGGCATAAAAAAAGCCCGCATATACACAAGCGAGCCCATCAATTGTATTATTAAATTAACCCGGCAAATTTCTCTACCAAGGTGGAATGCAAAAGCACTCGCTTTGTGTGTAAATTATTATAAATTAAATTTGTTTTTATTTCAAATATAATATTATTAATTATTTTATGGAGCTAAAAACATTGAACGAGAACAATACACCAAGACGACGCAAATCAAATAACCAGGGCCAACAGCCTGCTAGAAATTATAGCAATAAATATAATGATGAAAGTTTTCGACGCCGTGCACCTCGTGGTGATGGAGGACGCGATTATTATACACAACACGGTAACGAAGGTTTTGAACGCCGTACACCTCGTGGTGATGAAGGGCGCATACATCGCGCACAACGTAGCAATAGCTACGAATATGAACAATATCAGCAACATAACATAGAAAACTATGGCCAATCTGGGCAATATAAAGATAAAAATTTTGATCAACGCACACGACTCAACAGCGGTAATCAAAATTACAATAATGGCACGTCAGCTCATGCACAACATTCACGATACAATTCTCATCATAAGCCCAAAAAGAAAAGTAAAGCACCTATTGTAATTATTTGTGTAATTTTGGTTATCGCATTAGCTGCAATTTTAGCTTTTGTAATTGTAAAATGTACGAGTGGTGAAGAAGAGTTGCCTCAATCTGTTAAAGAAGCCGAACTTGCTCACACAGATAATATAATAATGACTGTTTTAGGCGACCCAAGCACAAAAGTATTAAAGGGAGAAAAATATTTAGAAGCAGGGTGTCGTGCTTTTGACCTTGAAGATGGAATAATAACAAATAGTGTTGAAACTTCTGGAGAAGTAGATACAAGCACAGCTGGTACTTACGAAATAAAATACACTGCAACAAATTCTAAACAACAAACCAATACCGCAACAAGAAAAGTTGAAGTAGTCGACAATATGGAAGTTGACAATGATGGTATTAGCGTTTTAATGTATCATTATGTGTATGATGCGGTTGCAGACACATCCAAAAAAGACACAAATAACTTGCCTGCAACAAAATTTGAAGAACAGCTTCAATGGCTAACAAGCGAAGGTTATTATTATCCTAGTTATCCAGAGTTAAGCGAATACTGCAAAGGAACGCATAGTTTACCTGCTAAAAGTGTAGTTTTAACATTTGATGATTGCGAAGATTTATTTGTACAATATGCTATTCCTTTAGTAGAAAAGTATAAAGTGCCTATAACCTCATTCGTTATTTGTGGCAACCCAAGAATAATTGAAAACATGAACACTCATCCTAGTGCTTATGTTAATTATCAATCACATTCTGTCATGTTTCACCAGGGAGGAAACAAAGGCAATGCAATTAATGATTATGACTTAGCGGGAACAAAAGCCGATCTTGCAAAGGCTGCGGACGTTTTACAGGCAAACCAAGCTTTTGCTTACCCATTTGGAGACGTTGGTCCTTTTGGTGCACAAGCGGTAAAAGAAAATGGTATATTGTGTGCTTTTACAACAAAATATGGACAAGCTCATAAAGGCGATGATACAGCAATTTTAAAACGCATTAGAATTTTTGGAGACGGCACTTTAGCGGGATTTAAAGCTCAGGTTACTACTGGTGGATAAAATGATGCATCTTTAATCTATAATTTTAATCGCAAAACTAATTCATTACTAGCGCGCCCCAAGGCGAACCAGTTGCTGGTCCGTTGTAATAAATATGAGGTACATTTTCAAATGCATTAGCACCAATAGAAAGAACTGTATCTGGAATTGTCAAAGAAGTAAAACCTGTACAACCAGAAAATGCATTTGCATCTATCTGAATAACTGTATCTGGAATAGTCAATGATGTAAGTCCACTACAATTTAAAAAGGCAGATTCACCTATACTAGTAACAGCGTTTGGAAGAGTTATAGAAGTAAGTCCGGTGCATCCAGAACATATACGACCCTCTATTGTAGTAACAGCATCTGGTATAATTATTGAACAAAGACCAGTACAATTAGCAAATGCGCTTACGCCAATAGATGTAACTGTGTCAGGTATATCCAAAGTACTGAGCGCACTACAACTATAAAATGCATAAATTCCTATAGATGAGACAGCATCGGGAATTGTGATTGCACTTAAGCTAGTGCAGCTCGCAAAAGCATTGTCGCCGATTTCTTCTATGCTGTCAGGAAGCACCACTGTTTGTAAAGAGCTACAGCCGGCAAAAAAACCTCCACTAACGGAGTTAACTCCATTTGGAATAAGCATAGAAGTTAAGGCTGTGCAGGCGCTAAAGGCATTATCACCAATTGCAGTAACTGATTCAGGAATCGTAATTGACAGTAAAGATTCGCAACCAGAAAAAGCGCCATAACCAATTGATGTAACAGCATTTGGAATTGTTATTGAATTCAAAGCTGTACAATTCGAAAACACTTGTGACGATATAGCTTCAAGTTCTGATGGAAGTACTACACTTTCTAAAGAGGCGCATAGATTAAAAGCTGATTCTCCAATTGTTTCTACAGTATCAGGGATTACAATCGAAGTTAAAGAACTGCAAGTGAAAAATGCCATGCTCCCAATATCTATTAAACCCTCTGAAAAGATAATTTTATTCAAAGATGTGCATTCAAAAAATGCCATACTTTCTATTACTTGTAAACCTTCTGTAAATGTAATTTTGTTAAAAGAGTTATTCATGTAAAATGCCATAGTTTCTATCTTTGTTACACTACTTGAAAGCACCATTGATGACAAATTTGTAGCATTGGTACCCCAACTCGCAAATAAACTCCCAGAAATAGATGTAACACCATACGGCAAAATAACTTCTGTATTTGGTTGAACCATTAAGCCTGGAACGCCTGAAGCATCTTCATTGCTGTTTGCTAATGTTAACTCCTGATACATTACACCATCTACGTATAAGCCAGCTTGAGCCCATTTTGCATAAAGAGTGGTATCGGCACTAATTGCGTCATTATCAAAATCCCACTCATTAGTACATTCAGACTCTTTAAACCAGCCTAAAAAAGCATAATGGGTATCAGAATCTATGGGGTTGCTGGGTTTATCAACTTTTGAATTTAAACCAACTATTTGGCTTTCTGGGGCTGCGCCCTTTCCTTGAACATCGAATGTAACTTTGCAACATTCGTAACATTGAAAAGATAGTTCGATGCTAACATTGCCGATCAGATCTTTAGCACTTGCAGCATCCACCCCATTAATGCTAAATGAAATTACATGTTCCGCATTTGGTTCAAGGAATGTTTTTGGTGAAATTGTGTAAATTGTTAAATCGGGATGACCGGAAAATAAAATAGTTCCAAGGCCTTCGACAGTTAAATTTGAATTCGTAAGTAGACTTGAAGCATTACCTACGGCTTGTGCACTAGAGGAATTTAGGCAATAAAAGCCCCCCCCCTTAGATTTTTGAGATAGCCATCATCAATCGCAATCTCACCGGTTTGTTCGTTTACGTAAGCCTTTATATTTGAAGAAGATTCGATATTTGTACTTGCGAAAGCACTTTGAAATAACATAACAATAGCAAAAGTTAAACAAATAAGTGCACAAACTATAAAAAGTAATGGCTTTATACACGTACTTGTATTTAACTGTGTGTTTACAGAACCTGAATTAGCTGTCAACGCTAAACTTTTTTTGAAATATGCGCAAAAAATAACGATCGCGAGCATCGAAATAATTGCAATTAGAATAAAAGGTAGAATGTCTCCAGTACTAGCACTACCGGCTAAATCAGTTGAAGCAGAATCGTTATTCAAACTAACAAAATCAATAGCGAAACTTATATTATCCATTTAATCCCCAATCATTTTGTACTAGTATAGTCATTAATAAATTACTAAAATTCATAAATAATCATAAAACAACATTAGGATCGCCCTGGCGACGTTTAAACAAAGCAGGGTTTCGATGTTTTTTTACAAGCCCATTCCATATATCTAAAGTTGCAGGACTAATATATCGATCCCTTGCAACAAGCGAACGCATAACTTGCTTGTATGTTAGATAGTAAAGTTCATCTAAGTCAACTTCACCCACTGCTTTGCGTAATTGCTTGATGTCAGGACGTTTTTTTGCGTTACGTAGCGGTTCTATTAAATCACCAATAAAACTAACCTTGCACAAATCCCTCATCTCAACAGCACCTACGACATCATAACGCATGCCATTTATTACGTCT
>JAKSUU010000039.1 GCA_024408695.1 Coriobacteriales bacterium
TGTAGCTGTTGATGCAGCGTGGAAAGAAGATATTGCCTTTAAAAAGACTATGCGCAAAGCAGGTGAAGATGCACTTAAATGGATGGAACAAAATAATATGCATGGCATAGTTTTAGCTGGTCGTCCATATCATGTTGACCCCGAAATCAACCATGCTATTCCAGATTTAATTTGTTCTTATAATATGGCAGTTTTAACAGAAGATAGCATCGCCCACCTTGGTTATCTTGAGCGTAATTTACGTATTTATGATCAGTGGATGTATCATACCCGCCTGTATAGGGCTGCAAAAGTTGTTTGTCAACGTAATGACCTTGACATTATTCAGCTGAATTCTTTTGGTTGTGGTCTTGACGCATTAACTACCGATCAAGTCTTAGAAATTTGTGAGGCTTCCGACAAAATTTATACGGTTTTAAAAATTGATGAAGTTAGCAATCTTGGTGCTGCTCGCATTAGAATACGTTCGCTTTTAGCTGCGTTAAAGCAAAAGGGTCTGCTCGAAGAAAATTATGAATATCGCGATTTCAAAGGGGCAAGGACAACTGTTCAAGCAAATCAGCCAAAAGCCTCTAAATACTTAGGGACAAAGTCGACTGCTCGAGTAAATCAGCCGAATGAATTCAATATCACAAGTCTTCAGAACACAGAGTCCCAGCCTGCAATATCACAAAACACCGATATTTCTCCTGAATACAATATCTTTCGCGAAGCAACTTCTACAGAATTCCCACGTGTTGAATTTACTAAGAAAATGCGCGAAGAAGGCTGGACAATTCTTGCTCCACAAATGGCACCAATTCATTTTGAATTACTTGTTCCAATTTTCCATAAATATGGTTACAACATCGAACTTTTACCATCGGTCGATCCGAAGGCTGTTTCTGCTGGTCTTAAATTTGTAAATAATGACATTTGTTATCCTTCAATTTTGGTTACTGGTCAAATTATGGAGGCTGCTACAAGCGGTAAATATGACATGAACAAAACCGCTGTTCTCATTACTCAAACAGGAGGTGGTTGCCGTGCAACCAATTATATTTCTTTGATTCGAAAAGCACTTCATGATGCAGGTCTTGGTCATGTACCTGTTATTTCACTTGCTTTAAGCAGTACAAATGAACATAACGAAGGTTTTGAAATTACTTTGCCAATGTTAAAAGTTGGCATTCCAGCTCTTTTAGCTGGCGATTTATTAATGATGCTTTTGTATAGAGTTCGTCCATATGAAGCTGTGCCTGGTAGTGCTTATGAACTCTTTCGTGGTTGGATGGATTACCTTAAACACGAAATGCCCAATATGAGTTGGAAACGTGCAAAACAATGCTATCAGCAAATCATTGATGACTTTGATAAAATTGAATGCATCAATTTTGGAAGTAAACCTAGGGTTGGTGTGGTTGGAGAGATACTTGTTAAATTTCATCCAACCGCTAATAATGAAGTCGTAAAAGTGATTGAGTCGCAAGGTTGCGAGGCTGTTGTCCCTGGTCTTATTGATTTTTTCATGTTTGGAATAATTAACAGAAAATTTAGACACCAACAGCTTAGTCCTAATATTAAGCAATATATCGCCTCGTCATCTTTGATTGGTTTTTTTGAGAAAATGCGTAATTCCATTAGAAAAATGCTTGCAAAATCTGAGCGTTTTGAACCTTTTGCACACATTGAAACCACTGCTAAAGGAGCTGCAAAAATTTTAGATTTATGCAATATGATGGGTGAGGGCTGGCTTTTAACAGGTGAGATGGTTGAGCTGTTAGAAAGTGGCACACCAAATATTGTTTGTGCACAACCCTTTGCATGCTTACCTAATCATGTAGTTGGAAAATCGGTTATAAAACGACTTAGACAGATGTATCCAAAAAGCAATATTGTTGCGGTTGATTATGATCCAGGCGCAAGCGAGGTTAACCAGCTCAATCGCATAAAACTGATGATAAGTGTTGCATTTTCAAATTTGGAAAATGAACGAAACAAAACACTGTGCTAGTAAACCGAAGAACTGAACATTGCAGACTGGGACAAGTGTTCAACTTTGAAAATTTGCTGCAACACCAGTGTTTAGGAGAGGTTAGCAATGAAGATTTTAGTCATAGGTAAAGAAGGAAGACTTCAAAAGTTATCTGATAATAAATCTTACGATAGGCATAATTTTATTTATCTTCCAGTTGATTCAACAACTAATGACATTCTTTTAAAAGCTCGTGATGTAGATATCGCAATTGTTGATGCGATTTCGTTTCTCAAAGAAGATGCTATAAATAATATGCCTAACTTAAAACTTATTCATTCAGAAGGCGTTGGTTATCAGGGGATTGATATTCAAGCTGCACACGATAAAGGCGTTTATGTTTGCAATAATAAGGGCATGAATGCAAAATCAGTTGCTGAACATACAATCATGCTTATGCTCGCTTGTCGTCGTAACCTAATTAATCTTAACAATGCCGTTTTCGCAGGCAAACAAATTCAAGCAAAAGAATCTTGCATGTTAAATGGAACAATAAAAGAACTTGGATCTTGCACGGTTGGTCTAATTGGCTTTGGCGATATTTCTCAGCAAACCGCAAAGCTCCTCGATGCTTTTGATGCAAGTGTAATTTTTTACAATCGTTCGAAAATTAATCCTGCTATCTGTAAAAATGCAAAACAAATGGGCTTTGGCGAAGCTAAAGTTTATGGTGAAATACGACAAGATTTAAATGGCTTGGATTACGTCTTAAATAATAGTGATATTGTTAGTGTTCACCTACCCGTTCTTCCAGAAACCATTGGTATTTGCGATGAAAAATTCTTTAGCTCGTTAAAACAAGAAAGTGTGTTTATCAATACTGCTCGAGGGGAATTGGTTGACTCCTTTGCCCTTATTAGTGCAATTGAAAACGGTCAAGTGGCATTTGCTGGTCTTGATACTCTTGCAGATGAGCCTGTTCAATCCAATAACCCAATTCTTAATACAACCGAATTTGTGCGTGAAAGGTTAATCTTATCTCCGCATATTGCGGGAATTAGTCCGGGATCCTTTAAACGAGGATATAAAACAATCTGGTCTAACATTGAAGCTGTAGAAAAAGGTCAGCGTCCAAATTTTATTGTAAACGGATTATAGCAAGTATTTTTTGTTTTTTTGATGCAAATAATTTAATATAACAGTTTAAATAAAATGGCCTTTTAATAAGGCGCCATTTTTTGTCACTAGATTTATTGATAATTTATTAATTTAATTTATAAATAGGCAAAAAACCTAGATTTTAATTTATAAAAATTGCTAAAATTTAAATAGTCTAATTTATCTATTTAGGATACACATGAAATATATTAAAAAAATTTCAATTATATTTATACTTGCAATAATTATGATTATAAGCTTTACTTTTATTGCGATTGCGTCACCTAACGATAACGAACAATCTATAAACGACACTAGCACTAAAACCTTCACTCGACTTGAAGGGTCTGGTCGTTATGCTACAATGAAAAAAATTGTTTCAGAAGAGTTTGCATATGACTCTAATTTGACCCATAAACCATGCGTTTTGGCCCGTGGTGATGATTATCCAGATGCCCTAGCAGCAACTGCATTAGCAGGTCTTTTTGAAGGAGCTATTGTTTTAACTCCAAGCAATGCCAATGCTCTTCCAGATGATACAAAAGCTGCACTTACACAGTTGCAACCATCTGATATCTGGGTACCAGGCGGTTCTATTTCAAATAAATTATTGCAAGATGCAAAAAATCTCACGGGTGCTAATTTGCACGAGCCCATTAAAGGCTCAGGTAGAACTGAAACATCATTAAAAATATACAAAACGGGTGTTACAGAAAGTTTTGCAAATTCATGGTCAGACACAGCAATTTTAACGTATTCTTATGGTTATGCTGATGCTCTTTCTATTGCTCCTTTGGCATATAAAATGCACTTTCCAATATTTTTAACAGATTCAAATAAAAACTTAACAAGTGATGCTAAAAATGCAATTAAAAATGGTGGATTTACAAAGGCCATAATTTTAGGTAGTACGGGCGCTGTTTCTAGTAAAGCAGAAAGCGATCTTGTAGAAGTTTTAGGTATTACAAATGTTACACGTTTAGGCGGAAGTGGACGTATTGCAACATCAGCAATTATTTCAGATTATTGCGTTACGCATTATGGCTTAAGCTATGAACATTTATGTGTAGCACGTGGCGATGATTTTCCTGATGCTTTAAGCATGGGGCCCCTTTGCGGAAAAGCTAATTCTGCTTTAATGTTAAGCTATCCAGATAAAGAATATTATGACGTTCTCTCTCAAACCCAAAACAACAATGCAGCTATGGGAACTTGTTATGTTGCTGGTGGCACAAGTTCAATATCCTCTCGTGTTTTTAATCAATTACAAGATGCGATTTCTACTCCAGCAGACTGTGGTTATCTTTGCTTTATGGCTCCAGAGGGTACTGCAAGTTTAAAACTTGATAATAAATCTACACAATACCTTAACTTTCAATTTTGCACAGGCAACCCCGCACAAAGCTCCAACTGGAGCGCTCAGGAAACAATTTCACCCGGTGGAAGAAGTGATAAATCAATTGCAAAAAATCAAAAACTTTATATTCGAGGAGTGGCCAACAATAAATTAGGAGGCTCAGATTACAATTTAAATGCTTGCTTTAAATTTAAAATAACAGGTAAACTTATTTGTTCTGGTAACGTTGGTTCTCTTTTGAAATATGACGATATAAACACAACACTTTCCGAATACTGTTTTGCAAATTTGTTTAGTGATAACGATGGGCTTTTAACTGCTCCTAAGCTTAACTCAACAACTAGTTCAAAAGCATGCTTTTATAATATGTTTACTGGTTGTAAGAGTCTTACCATTGCTCCGTTTATAGCTACGACTACTGTTTCAGAAAATTCGTTTGCCAATATGTTTGCAAACTGCGAAAGTTTGATTACCGCTCCAAAATTACCCGCAACAAATCTTGCGAAATCTTGTTATAGCAAAATGTTTTACAATTGCATGAGTCTTGCTGTTGCTCCAAATTTATCCTCGATAATTTTAGACGATGGATGTTATTCTGAAATGTTTGCTTTGTGCACTAGCATGTCTAAAGCCCCCGATGTTTTGCCTGCAGATTCTCTTACTCCATATTGTTATGATAGGATGTTTTATAAATGTTGGAATTTAACAGCTGCGCCAGAATTGCCTGCGCAAATTCTTGAGGAGGGATGTTATTTGGAAATGTTCTCACATTGCAGCTCATTGAAATATATTAAAGTCCATTTTTTACTTTGGGATGAGCATCCAAAAGACTTTCCAGCTCCTGCATTTTACGAGACTACAAATTGGCTTTTGTCTGTTGCGGAAAAAGGAACTTTTGTTTGCACTTCTACCTTAGATCGTAATCAGCGTGGTGAAAGCTACATCCCAGGAGGGTGGACTATAAAACTCGCTTAATTAACCTTAGACGAGAGTCGTGTCATATTGGGGTTGTAGGTGGTTTGGCTATAAAATGCCTACATTAGGGAAAGCTATATACCAAACATCAAATTATTGCTAATTATAAATTTTTTAAAGCAAAAATTTTTCTTCATTTAAAACGTCAATATAGTCTTGCTTCGGACGAAGCCCCACAGCACAACCAACCTTTTTTCCATCTTTAAATGCAAAAACAGCAGGAATAGAACTAATTGCAAAATTCCTTGATATAGTTGGGTTTTCGTCTACATTTACCTTGCAAATTTTAATGTTGGTTTCTTTTGCAATTTCTTCTAGTATAGGAGCAAGCATTCTACAAGGTCCGCACCATGTTGCCCAAAAATCAACAAGGCATTGTCCTTGATAATTTGTGATTTCTTGATCAAAATTTGTTTCATTGACTTCAATAATATCCATTTTTCCTCCTTAATCCTTACTTTTATAATATAACAAACAGTGGCAATAACCTTCAAAATTGGGGTCTGCAATCTGTTCTCTGAATTCTTTGCACATGCATTTTGTGTCTTCGCTCATATTAATTTTACAAGGACAATATCCATTTCTTTCTTTTAAACCTTGGCGAACTGCTTTAACAATTTCTTGATTTTCATTTAATCTAACTGCCATATAATCTCCGTTCTATTAAGATGATTGTTGCATGGTTAAATCTTTATTCACTTTCTGCAAGTTTTGCGATTGTTGGTGTGTCGCATCTATATACTTTCCAATCATTAAGACAATCTGCGCCGTGTGCCTCATAAAATTCGCGTGCAGTAGTGTTGTCCTTTAAGCATTCAAATTCTATGCGACCACACTTTCTTTCTTTTGCAATTTTTGCAATTGCTTTAAATAAAAATGAACCATAACCTTGTCCACGATATTCTGGCAAAACGCAAATGTCTTCAATAAAAATTCCACATTTACCTAAAAAAGAAGAAAAATTATGAAAGAAAATTACATAGCCAATCTCTTTGCCATCGAGCATGCAAAAAATAACTTCTATTAATTTGCGCTCAAACATCCAATATTTTAAATCATCGATGTTTGTTGCCATTTGATCTTCAATTTTTTGTGCCTTAGCAATAATCTTAATAAAATCAATAATGAGCTCGACATCGTTTTCAGTTGCAAAACGAATACTTGGTTTTGAATTTTTTGTCATAAGTGTGCTTTCATAAAACATTTAATAAATATTGTATAACTTTTAAGCGTGTTAAAATAAATATAATTATTGACAAACGAGGTAGACAATGTATGATACATATTATGAGAGTGCCAAATCTATAGTTGAAAATTTTGCTAATGAATGCATAGATTGTGGTCTTTGTGCAAAAACAGACTGTGGTAATTATGGCACAGGTGCAAGTTTAGGCGTGGTCGCCACAAGCATGCTTAACGAAGAGCAAGAATTTATACATTTTCCTTTTACTTGTGCATTGTGTAATAAATGCACTGTGAAATGCCCTAAAAATCTTGTTGCAAGTAATCTTAGCCGTGCCCTTAGAACAATGCGCCTTTATAACGATGAGGCCTTAATATCTCAGTTTAGGCATTTTAGATGTGATATGCGTTATAATCATTTTTCGCTTATGCAATCATTTATGGCAGGGGATGTTCAAAAATGGCAGGCATACACAGATAAATCAGATGAAACTTTTGATGAACTTGCCAAATCTACAGCTTTTTTTCCTGGATGTTCAATTGCAAGCTTTAATCCAGAGCTTACAGATACTGTTTTTAGTTGGTTAGTTGAAGTTGGTGTTGCAAGTAAGTGTGTTAAATATTGCTGTGGCGCTGCTTTTTTGATATCTGGTTTTGTAAAAGAATTTGAAAAGTATAAAATGAAGCTTTGTGAATTCTTAAAAAAACAGGGCATTAAACGACTAATTTTGGGCTGTCCGCATTGCAAATATGAATTTGAAAATTACTTTGGAGATGCAATAAAGGATTTTGAACTTATTCCAATTACAAAAATTTTAATCGAAAATAACAAGTTGCCACACGATGTCAAATCAATAACAGTTCATGATGCCTGCTATGATCGTTTTCAAAAAATTTATGCAGATGATGTGCGCAAGTTATTTTCTTTATGTTCTATCCATCCTATGCAAGATGAATTAGAAAACACAATTTGTTGTGGAGGTGGCGGAATGGTAAGCGCTTATGCTCCAGATTATTGCACCTATCGTAGGCAAAAGCGTTTTAATCAAATTGATGCTGTTTGTTCCAATTTTCAAAATTCGTCGAGTCCACTTGATGCTTGCGTTTCAACTTGTTTTTCTTGTGTGAATTCTCTACACAGACAAAAGGGTAGTGTGCCAGTAACACATTATCTTGAAGAAATTTTTGGTATTTATACCGACTGGGAGGAAATTGATGTCATTGTAAATGCCATGTATATGGACTCAAAAGTAAACGAGCTTTTAAGTTGCGATAACCCGATGTTTGATTAGCATATCAGTTAAGCTTGTCTTGTAAAATAATTTGGGTTTTACTCAAGATTATTCAGTGCTTTCTAGCGACTGAGCAATTTGTAACAAGTAAACTTCTTTTCTTAGTTTTGATGCACCCTCACGTGAAATTT